>CAZJLX010000109.1:3301-7434 GCA_964546545.1 uncultured Ignavibacteriaceae bacterium
GTACTTCATACCGCAGCCTATACCGATGTCGATGGCTGCGAAACCAATATAAACTTGGCCATGAAAGTTAATGCCGAAGGCACCGAAAATATTGCTCAATGCTGCCGTGAATTCGGTTCAAGGCTGATTTATTATTCAACCGATTATGTTTTTGATGGTACAAGTGGGCACGCCTATATTGAAAGTGATACTACAAATCCTCAAACGATCTATGGCAAGAGCAAACTTGAGGGTGAAAAACGGATCGGCGATACGATAAATAATTTTGTCATCATGCGAATAGCCTGGGTTTACGGGCGTTATGGAAATAATTTTGTAAAAACGATGCTGAAACTGGGTAAGGCGCAAGTCAGTAAAGCCGGTGAAAGAGATGAAATTACACCCATAAAGATCGTCAATGACCAAATCGGAAATCCGACCTGGACATTGGAGATCGCGCGCCAGACCGAGCCGTTGATTGATTCGGACTTAACCGGTATCTTTCACGGTACATCGGAAAATGTCGCTTCGTGGTACGATTTTGCGTCTGAGATTTTCGAATTGATGAAAATGGATGTCAAGATATTACCCTGTACGACCGATCAGTTTCTTCGCCCGGCCAAACGCCCGGCCAACTCCGCTCTTGAAAATAAAAGATTGAAAAATTTGAACATAAATATAATGACCGATTATAAATCAGCCTTAAAAAAATTTTTGGTTTTGCACGGGGATGATATAAAAAATGAAATGTGATATTGAAGGCGTTGTCATCAAAGAGCTTAATCAATATGACGATAGCCGCGGCTGGCTTGTAGAAGTCTTTCGGCAGGATGAAATCAAACCGGAGTATTTCCCGGTAATGGCCTATATTTCCATGACCAAACCGGGTATCGCCCGCGGTCCGCATGAACATCGCGAGCAGTCGGACTGTTTCTGTTTTATCGGTCCTTCGACATTTCGGCTCTACCTTTGGGATAATCGGAAAAATTCATCTGGTTTTGGCCGGTTTTTCAAAGCCGATTTTGGAGAAAACAGAAAAGCGTTGGTGATAATTCCCCCCGGAGTTGTCCATGCCTATAAAAATGTCGGATCGACTGAAGGTTTGGTGTACAATGCGCCTAATCGACTTTATGCAGGTGCTGGCCGCAAAGAGGATGTTGATGAGATACGCCATGAGGAGCGGGCCGACTCCAAATTCCGCCTGATTGACTAAAATGGTTTGTTAGTCAACGACTTAGCGGAAATAAGATAGTATCTGTCCAAATTGTCAATAAGTTGAGATTCGTTAAAAATCTTCTTTATTACTACTATTTTGGTATTATTTCTTGACAGATTTGATATCATTGTATAAATTTGTGCGATAAATATAAACTGAGAATATTACTTGCCTCACGGTCGACTGGATAGAATGGTACCCAGCGATCGTCAAAAAAGCAAATTACCTGCTCCGCCTCAGGATTTAATGAAAAATCCGGTGAATTATACCGGATAGACTGGAAAGTTAACTTATAATGCTAAAAACTATGACGATAGTCAGCAGTGTATTTATAATAATATGGTATAGTCTGACAGTCACAGCCAACGCTGAAACTCAGCCTGATTTTGATCGATCCCGCGGGCTTCAGCCCGCTTCGGCCGCCTATAATCCGGGTGAAGTGATTCTTCGCTGGTCAGCGCCGGGCAATGATGGTTACAGCGGACGAGCCGCCGGTTATGATCTTCGCTGTCAATCTTCTATTTTTGGCCCAATTGACACTGAAAATGAGTGGAACAATGCTTCTCGGATTTCCGGTGAACCTTCGCCTTCTCCGGCCGGAGAAATCGATACTATCCTGATACGAGGTTTGGAATGCGGTGCCGCCTATTATTTTTGTATTAAAACGTACGATTTTTCCTCCAATTTTTCAGAAATGTCCAATTCGCCCGTTGTCGAAACAGGCGACTGTGCCGATTGTCTGTATCTCGAGGGTGATGTCGATGGTAGCGGCGATGTCAATCTCTTTGATGTAACATTTTTAATCTCATATCTGTATAAGGATGGTTCCAGTCCTCATCCGCCGGAGGCTGGCGATGTGGATGGATCAAGCAATACGGTGATTTTTGATGTGACATATTTGATAGGTTTTTTATATAAGGACGGTCCGGAACCGATCTGTTTGCTCTGGCAGTATTAAAATTAGTTGAATATTAGAAAAAGATAAATTATTCTCGAATTATAGTCGAGAATATATATGGTATCCCTCAGGAGGAAAATATGAATATATTGAGTAAGATAATGAAAAATAGCCTGATAAATCGTTATAAAATGATATTAGTTATACGGATACTGCCATTCCTTATCTTTTCAACTGGTTTTTTAAATTTGCCCGCGGCTCAGGCTGAAGAATTAACCGATCCCGAATTTATTATAACCGCCTATTCCGATGGCCCGACTCTGGGAATCCCCCGTTGGAAAGGGTATATGAACGAAAACGATCCGGATCAGTTCTGGATGAGTTACTCCAACGGAAACAGTTCTTTGGGCAATATCACATATTCGACCGATGGCTGCGAAAACTGGAGCAGTACCATAATTCAGATTGATTTTAGCGGATGGCTCGATTATCATCTATCGCTTTACGGTAAAAGCGGCGACCTTTATTATACCTGGCCGGGCATATCAACTATTAATTTTCGCAAATTTAATTCTCCGTCGCACAGCAACAATGATCGTGAGGCGGTCGTCTCCTTTTCCGGCACGTCGGCAACCCATCGCTCCAACGTGATGGTTGACGGCAATGACCGTATCTGGGTCTTTACTCGGTTGTATAATAGTCCCTCCCAAAATGTTTTGTATCGTTATTCGGATGACAATGGCCTAAACTGGACCAGCGGCACGGCTTTCGCGACCAATAACGCGGAAGTGAGAATCGGCTCGATGCCGATTATAGATGGTCGTCCGGCGTTGATTATTTTGTATATGGAAAGCGGCCGCGGTTATGAATACTATGTCTGGAATGGTTCTTCGTTTGTGGCCAATGCCGACGCCTCCATTTTCGCACAGAATATGGGTTATGTCCGGACTTTTACGCATAATGTTATCAATGATACGACCCTGCATCTGATTTTTGGACTCGGTTCCGATCTGCATCATTGCTGGAAGCATTACAATAACGGCACCGGCAGTTGGCACCATCAGATAATTGATTATTCGGCCAATGTTCTGATGAACGACTGGTTCCCGATTACGACCGTGCGCGGTGATGATATGTACCTTTTCTACAATAAAAAATCGACCTCAAGCGAAGCGACCTCAATGATATATTACAAAAAATGGTCGCAGATTACCGAAAACTGGACCGATCCGGTGATGGTCTCAACCAATCCGTCCAACACTTATAATCGAGACGCCAACACCTGTTTTCAGGTTCCGGAAAGCTCCGATTATATCCCGGTTTTCTGGCGGAGCGGATCATCATCCCCGCATAGCATCTATTTTTCCAAAATTCTTTTGGATAGCGCCGTGGTCGATACTATACCGCCGGGAAAAATCAACGATCTTGAGGCGGCTCCGTAATAAACCTTGCTGTGCAATATAACCTGTTGTTATTCAAGTAAATCCATTGTTTTGACGATATTTATTATAAATTTATATCGTTGCGATACGTATTAAGAAAGATTATATACTCGTAAACAGGATAAAAAAATTAGTTCAATGGATTTTAACAAAGTTAATTCCCCGACCGAGGTGATTAAAGAGGATCACGGTTATTTCCAGCGCGATCGGCACAACCTCTTTTATGCCTCATATATGCCGCCGGAAAAACCGGAGACCTCAATCCTCTTCTGCGCCCCGTTTGGCGAGGAAAAAGTTCGCTCCTTGCGCGTGTTTGTTTCTTTCGCCCGGACTCTGGCTCTGTCAGGAGTCGGCGCCTTGCTCTTTGACTACTATGGTGACGGAGACAGTGAGGGATTTTTTGAGGGAGCGACTTATGAAGATCGACTTTTTGATATTGATGCCGCCGCATCTTTTTTAAAAGACAATTATGCGCCGAAAAAAGTTGGTTTTCTTGGCCTGCGGTACGGCTCCACACTGGCTGCGATGAAGGCTGATGACCTTAATCCAGATTTCCTGATTTTGTGGGAACCGATTATTGACTGCTCGAAATATTTGT
>CAZJLX010000110.1:0-2164 GCA_964546545.1 uncultured Ignavibacteriaceae bacterium
CTTCGCTTTAAACGTACACACCGGGTAAACCGGTGGTTTTTAATGTAATAAAAAACAGGCCGATGTTGTCTATCGGCCTGTGAGGTGGGTAGGAACAAGCGGGAATTAAGTGGGAGCATCATTCGTTGAAATATCCAACATTTTTGTACCGTCGATATAATCGGTATACCTTATTTTCGAAATATTCATCAGTCGCCGTGTTACATTCATAATAGCCAGAGATGACTGTTCGACCAGTTTAAGTTTCTTTTTGGTCGCTTCGTCGAATTTATCTTCATCCTTGCCCAAAAGCTGAACCGTTCCCAGAATGGCCTGGAGGAGATTGTTGATTTCATGATTTACCGTAGCCGCCGTAGCATCCAGAAGTTCGCGTCGGCTTTTTTCGATTCTAGCCTCGATCTGAGTCGAATAAACTGAAACAGAAAGTGTTGCAGCGAGTGTTTCGAGAAAGAAATCTTCTTTGACCAGTGAACCTTGACCCAGTTGAATTCCGATTACAGCGCCGAGTACCTCACCGTTTATCTTAACAGGCAGAGTAAAACAGGAATACGGATTATTCCCTCCGAATGAGAGATAAGCTGATACCAGCTTTTTATCCTTTCTTAATCGGGCAAATAGGTCATTTTCCAATTCGGATAATAATCGGTTATGATTTTCATCGTCGCTGTAGGTCACATTCAGAATCGGATTGAAGTTTTTATCCCATAATATCAGAGTAGCCGCCGCCAACCCGACCAATTGGACACTTTCCTTTAAGGCCTGTTCGGTTGTCTCGGATGTTATTGAACCTTCGGTAACGGCGAGGGCCATTTCGCGTAATATCCGAAATTGCGTCAACTCTTTCTGTTTGTTAATGTCAGCCATATAACCTCATAAGCCTGTCACGCAAATGCTGTGCCTTATTTGGAAATCTGAAAAAAAACAAAGACTACTTTCTACTGCAACTTATCCTCTTGTCTTAAGGTCGATTACGGGACACCGGAGGACATCCTCCCCAAATGCCGCTGATATCTCTGATTGTGCCTGCAGACTATTTCATAATTGTGACAACCGGCAGGCATTCTTCCTTGACATTGGCCGCGACTGTTATTACATTCAGCCTTTTGGTGATGGAGTGAAATGATAGATTCAGCCTCTGCCGGTGATAAATGCGGAATCTTTGGGATAATGGGGTCTAAACGCGCGGCTGAACTGACATATTTCGGCCTTTATTCATTACAGCATCGGGGACAGGAATCGGCCGGGATTGTTACTTCCGATCAGGGCAATGTTCATATTTATAAAGGCATGGGCGAGGTTAATGAGGTTTTTGCCGCAAAAGAGCACCTTGTTAATTTAAAGGGTGATATTGCGCTGGGACATACCCGCTATTCCACGACGGGAGCATCATCACTTACCAATATTCAGCCGCTTATAATAACCAATCGAGGTTCGGAACTCGCCATTGCGCATAATGGTAATCTAACCAATTCGTTTGCATTAAGAAATCGTCTGGAAAAAGCAGGAGCTATTTTTCAGACAACTTCCGATACTGAAATATTTCTGCATCTTGTTGCCCGTTCCCATCGGCGGGGTTGGTTTAATCGCATCTGTGACGCTATTAAAGAGGTGGAGGGAGCTTATTCGCTGGTTTTTCTCACCGAAGATTCAATAATTGCGGCTCGTGATCCGCTCGGCTTCAGGCCTCTTGCGCTGGGCAAACATAATGGCAGCCTGATTGTTGCATCCGAAACCTGTGCCTTTGATATTATCGGCGCTAAATATATCCGTGATATTGAACCGGGCGAAGTGCTGGAGATTAGTAAAAAAGGAATGAAATCGGCGCACCCGTTGAAAAAACAGCAACATGCTTTTTGCATTTTTGAATATATCTATTTTTCACGGCCGGACTCAATTGTTTTCGGTGAAAACGTCGATAAAATACGCCGGCGTCTGGGGCGTCAACTGGCCAAAGAACATCCGACCGACGCAGATATCGTTATTGCCGTGCCCGACTCGGCCAATACGGCGGCATTGGGATATTCGGAGGAATCTAAAATCAAATTCGAAATCGGGCTTATCCGAAATCATTATGTCGGCCGAACATTTATTGATCCGGAACAGGATATCCGTGATCTGGATGTAAAAGTTAAGTTTAATCCGGTCAGAGGGGTCCTGAAAGGCA
>CAZJLX010000110.1:2174-7424 GCA_964546545.1 uncultured Ignavibacteriaceae bacterium
TCGATGATTCAATCGTAAGGGGAACGACCTCAAAAAAACTTATCAAGCTGATTCAATCGGCTGGCGCAAAAGAGATTCATCTGAGAATATCGTCGCCGCCAATTATTTCGCCCTGTTTTTTTGGGATTGATATGCCGACTCGGCGGGAATTGATTGCTTCGTCCAAGACCGTAGAAGATATCCGAAAATATCTCGATATTGAATCGCTTGGCTATTTATCAATAGAGGGAATGTTATCAATGCCGTCATTGCCCAACAGCAGTTTCTGTGTCAGTTGTTTTTCGGGAAAATATCCGCTAAAAATAGAAAAAAATCATTCCAAATTCAGACTGGAAAAGGTTTAGATTTCAGACTCCATTTTTGATGCATCTTTCCGATAAGAGCATTATAAACATCGTTGACAAAAATTACGATTGGAGTATATTATACTCAGGATACTAAAATACTTACATATTTGGTTAGAGTTACCGCCTGTCCGCCGTATAATTTAAAAAAGACATCGGAGGAATAATGCCTGTCAGACTTTTTCAAATCAAGATAATTATAGCCTTAATCCTGATAATAATGGCGGGATCAGTCTTTGCCCGTTTGGCGGACAAGGGAAAATCAGACCAGACTATTTTAAAAAAGCGGCTGGTACGTAATAAACCTCAAAATCTAACCATCTCCCCTGATGCCAATATATTACGAGTAATTGTAAAGTTTAAAGAAGAGTCTGAAGTCCGTTTGCGAAGCGGTAAACTTGTCTCTTTAAAGGGTCAATCATTAAAGAGTGTAAACGATGTTCTTAGTCCCTATCAAAGTAGCCGTCTGCAAAGATTGATAAACAGTCCGGAAGAAAATCTAAACAGATTGAAATCGGCCTATGAAATCAGTTCCGGACATAAATTGGCTGATTTGAATCTTTATTACAAAATCGAACTGAGTGATCCGGCTGAGGCCGAAATAATTGTCAACGAATTAAATAAGCTGGATATAGTCGAGATGGCTTATCCCGATCCCAAGACGGAACCGGCCGTTGACCTTGATCCGCCGACGCCTGCTTTCGAACCATATCAGTTTTACCGGGACCCTGCTCCCGACGGCGTTGATGCCGATTATGCCAATACCATCGCCGGCGGAGACGGCAGCGGAGTAAAAATTATCGATATTGAAAATGAATGGAATGAAGATCACGAGGACCTTGAAAAGGCAGTCGGCGGAACTCTGTCCGGTGGCAACAATCCGTACGGCAATCATGGAACGGCTGTTCTCGGAGAAATGATTGCCGGTGATGACGATTTTGGTGTCACTGGAATATGTCCCGGGGCTGATGTCGGAATGGCTTCGGCTCAATATAACGGCACGACCGAAGCAATGTGGATGGCAATTGACACGCTTGAGGCGGGTGACCTGATGTTAATCGAGCTTCATTCCCCCGGACCACGTTATAATTTTCAGGTTCGGTACGATCAGTTGGGATATGTCTGTATGGAGTACTGGCAGGACCGCTATGATGCGCTGCAGTACGCCTGGGCCAAAGGGATTATTGTCATTGAAGCGGCCGGTAACGGCGCCGAAGACTATGACGATCCAATTTACGAAAATTTATTCGATACGACTTATCGCAATTCACACGCCATTATAGCAGGAGCCGGGGCGCCGATTAGCGGGGCTTCGGGCACTCCCCGCTCACGACTTGATTTTTCAAACTATGGTGAACGAGTGAATCTGCAGGGTTATGGACGTGAAGTGGTCACGACCGGTTATGGCGATCTGTTTGATGGTGCCGGCAGTGATCCATATCAGTATTATACATCAACTTTTTCGGGAACCTCCTCCGCCTCGCCTATAGTGACCGGAGCGGTAGCCTGTCTTCAAGGATATTATGAAGCAACGTATGGTGTACCTTTGAACTCCGATCAGGCACGGGACATTTTGATTTCGACCGGTTCGGCTCAACAGGGTGATACGATCGAGCATATCGGACCGCTACCGAATCTGGCGGCTGCGTTTGCGGCGGCTACGCCACCGCCTTCTGTTTTTACAATACCGATATATTTTGACACCACACTCGAAGTCAATACGATAGCAAATGCGCCACTCTGGATTTTTAACAGATCCGCGACATCTGCGCTTGATTTTTCCATCAATGACAATGACAGCCTGCTCAAACTTATTCCGGATTGGCTGACCGCTACTCCGCAAAATGGGACAGTGGCGATCGGCGATTCGATTGAAATCACCGTTTCATTTGATGCGACGATAATTCCGGATACTACCATTCCATACAAGGGAATTTTGGAAATTAGCTGGAACATTTCCGGTCTGTCGCTTGACTCGATGCTGCTTGTTCCAGTCTTTCTGGATATTCCCTGTGCCGAGGATACGGTATTTGAGGTGCTTGCTTCGGATAATCCGGGCGGCCCGACTTACAACTGGATCGAGATTCAAAGTATCGGAACGGTTATTCCACATTACAGCTATTATAATATTTATGGCGGTGATCCTCTCGACGATGGTTCGGCGGGCCCATTTACTCTGCCATTCGATTTTCCATATTTCGAAAATCTATATAATGAGGTTTATATCGGGGTCAACGGTGGTGTGTCATTTACCGATTCGGAATTAAACAGCGGTGGCTATTACGGTGACTTCGATATCCCTGATGCACCATTTGAAACCTTTATTGCTGTTTTCTGGAATGACCTGTTTATCGGTGACGGTGACGGTCATGGCGATATTTATTATTACTTTTCGCCGACCGACGATACGGCCATTTTTGAATGGTATCAGGTCGGTAATTTTAATTCCGCTATCGATACAATGACAACCTTCCAGATTATTTTAACCGCCAATGGCAATATTACCATGCAGTATCAGGATGTCGGCGAAACCGGGCAGGAAAACACGGCTCTTATCGCGCTTGATGAAATCGGATGCACATCTCATCCATATCTGGATCATTCCGATCCGGCGGAAAATTTGATCACCGATGCGATGACAGTGCAGTTTGCCAACAGGATGGAATATCTGCAATCCGGTGATTGTAATAATGACGGCGACATAAACATTTTTGACATAACTTTTCTTATAACATATCTGTACAAAGGTGGACCGCCGCCCGATCCTTACGCGGCCGGTGACCCCAATTGCGACGGTGTTGTCAATATTTTTGATGTAACGTTTCTGATTTCTCACCTCTATAAAGAGGGAGCGGCGCCCTGCTTTTTCTGGGGATAAAGTGATTTGTATATAAAAATAAAGGGCGCCTTATTTAAAGCGGCCTTTTTATTTTTATATATCTATCCGGCAATCAATCAGATAAATGGATAAGTCGCCAGGCGTGCCAACTGCAGCCAGTACTGCGGGAATAGACCAAGAATTAAGGTCCCCGCTACGGTTATTATAAAGAGCAGTACCAAGGCCGGATTAAAAACAACCGGCTTGAATTCTTTATCGCCTTCACTCTTTTCAAAATACGCCGCCCAGACGACACGCAGATAATAATAAACCGACACAAAACTATTCAAAACGGCAATAATAACCAGAGTAATCTGTCCCTGCTTGACCGCCTCGGATAAAATAAAGAATTTACCAAAAAATCCGGCCGTCGGAGGCAGTCCGACCAGGGCGAACATAAAGAGAGCCAACAAGGCGGCCAGATATGGATACCGCGCCGCAAGACCTTTCATTTCGCTGATTTGGGCCTCACTACCTGAACGACTGTCGAGCATGGTTACGACGGCAAAGCCACCGAGATTAAAAAATGTGTATGCCAAAAGATAAAAAACAGCGGCCGAGACGGCACCCTCTCCCCCGGCTGTCAGGGCTACGAGGACATAACCGGCATGGGCAATCGACGAACAGGCCAGCATTCGCTTGATGTTTTTCTGCATCAGGGCCATAAGATTTCCGCCCGTCATCGTCAGTACGGCCAATATCCAGAAAATTGGTGTAAAATCATTTAGGGCAGGCATACCGCAGATAAAAATTCTGAGCAGAGCGGCAAATCCGGCCGCCTTGGGAGCGACCGAGAAAAAGGCGGTGACCGGAGTCGGCGCACCCTCGTAAACATCAGGCACCCACATATGAAACGGAACGGCGGCTATTTTAAAACCAAAACCGACTAATACCAGAAAGGCGCCGGAATACAGCAACATGCCGGAGCGGGAACTGATATAAGCAAAATCGGTCATGATCCGACGCAGGTCGGTCGTTTCTGCCGCGCCATAAATAAGGGCGATACCATAAAGTAAAAAGCCGGTCGCAAATGCCCCCATCATAAAATACTTAATCGATGACTCATTCGATTTTAAATCATTCCGGGCAAATCCGGCCATAACATACAGCGGCACAGACATTATCTCAAGCCCGAGGAAAATCACCACCAGATCCGTACTGGACGTCATAGTCATCATACCGACGACCGAAAAGAGCAACATCGCATAAAATTCATACCGGTCGATACCGTGAACAATCATATACCGATGGGCCATTAGTATCGTAATTATTGCCGCGGCGATAAATATCAGATCAAAATAGACCGAAAAATTATCGACAATCACCATCCCGAAATAACCGGACTGCGGCTGGTTCCATTGATTCAGCGACAAAAACAACCCGGCCACCAGACCGATCAGAGCCAGAAAGGCAATTGATACTTTCCCGCGCACAAAATTGCCCAGCATCAAAATTAACATTGCCGTCCCGAGAACAATTATTTCCGGTGACAGAATATTAAAGCTTATTGCAGCAGAACTAATGTCCATAATCAATGTCTTACTGCGCCACCCGGGCGCATTCCTTTAAAATCCTCATCCACCGCCAAAGCCGACGGTTACTTTTCCATTTTCGATAATGATTGGAACCATTTCCCTACCGCCCGAGGCCTTAAGCGCCTTTTCCCTTGCACCCGGAACATTATGAACATCAATCTCCGTAAAGGGGATTTTATTCTTCGCATAATGCTCCCTGGCGGCGGCACAGTAAGGGCATCCCACCTTGGTGTAAATAATTACTTCCGGCGACATATCCAATTCCCATCAATTTTATAGCAGGATGTTTGTCCCTCATCTATCGTAAATTGCTCATTGGTTATCGTTGTATTTTGATTCGTTAATTTTTTCGGCGCTTTGACCATATTGATAATATTTTCAACCGCCGGCTCCATGCGGTCTAAAAACGGCTTAGGATATATGCCGATCCAGAAAATCAAAATAAGCAACGGTATCAATATTAATTTTTCTCGGCCGGAGAGGTCTTTCAGGT
>CAZJLX010000111.1:0-7352 GCA_964546545.1 uncultured Ignavibacteriaceae bacterium
AGCAGCCCGGTAATTAGCTATGGTTCGTTCGGCACCTGATGGATCCCCCGGAGCGGTGCCGTCTCCCGTTAAGTTACTGTTGGGGAAGCAGGACTTGAACATGATAATATCATTGGTTATGCCATTGCTATTATACATATTCGGATGCGCCCGGAAATTTAATATCTCGTCCATCCTGTTCTGGAATTTATTGGTCCAGTGATTGATATCGGTCTCCTGGCCGATTTCATCGCCGTACGTCGCGCTTTTGACCAAAATACCCATCTCCAGCAATCGATCGCGCAGACCACCGGCGGTGAGAATAGTCTCGCCGACCGAATGATGCAGGAAAACCATCCGTTTTGACGAGTACTCATCCAGTTGACCGGTCAGATTGTTAACCGATTTATGCAGACTTTTTAAGGCACTGTTGGCCTCTTTTAATTGTGCTTCCATTTCTGAAAAATATGTTTTGAGAGTAAAATATTTATATAATACCAACAGGCCAATCAGGTTGCCGATAATAGAAATAATCAGAATTATAATTATTATCTTATTCATCACTTTCTCCTTTGCCTAATTAAATTTATACGACAAACGTCGATAAAAATCAATTTTTCTCTATCCATATCACTCTAAAACTATCCCCCTACAAGATAAAAGTCAAGCTATGAGACAACCGCCTCACAATTTGCCCGCCGCCGCATAACTCCTTGACAAATACTGGCTTCCGGTTATATTAATACTGTAAACCGATTGACGGCAGGTCGGGAAGCCTGTCGAAACAGTGTCAAAATAAATGAACCGAGTGCGGTTGAGGAGTCTTAGCCGATGTCAGAGATACGAAAATATTACCGACCGATTTCAGTCTTGCTAATTATTCCGATCCGCTTAATCGGCCGACAAATAAACAGCCCGACCGGAGGATAAAATCATGAGGAATATTTATAGAGCAGGAGTTATAATTCTCCTGGTTCTGATGGCTCGTACTTTATCAGCCCAGGTACCGATTCAAACCACAACCTTCTGGGAATCTTCGGAAGAAGATATGTACTCCACCGGAATGGTCTGGCGGGATTGTAACAACGACGGCTATATCGACGGTTTTTTCTCCAACGGTAATGATATCGTCCGGTCTCAAAATTATATTTATCTTTCTCACTATGGTACGCTATTAAGTTCGGCCTCATGGTATTCGGCCGATTATGAATACTCCGGCCACTGCGCGGTCGGCGATGTGGACGACAACGGTTTTCCGGATCTGGCCGTCTCCAATTTCCTCGGGTCCGGTGGATTCTCAACGCCTAACCTGTCGATTCTGTATAATAATATAAACGGTTTGCCAAATCATGCGCCCGACTGGCACACCGGTGACAGTATGTACACTTTTTCCTGTGCATTAGGCGATGTTGACGGCGACGGTGATCTGGATCTGGCTATCGGTAACGGTGAGGGATACAACTCCATATATGAACGTGATGTTGTTTATTTTAATGTCAATGGCGTTTTGCAGACGACGCCGGGCTGGCTGTCAACCTCAGCGACGACGACGATGGATATCACGTGGGGTGATGTCGATAACGACGATGATCTCGACTTGGCCCTATGTTATAATGCCGAGGGAGTTGCGATTCATTACAACAATGGGGGTGTTCTGGAAGGTACACCATCATGGCAATCAACCAATCAGGATCCCGCCAACACTATTATACTCGGCGATGTGAACAATGACGGCTGGCTGGATATTATAGTCGCTTTTAACGATCAATTGGGTGGTTCGGGCGAATACTCGGTATATATTAATATGGGATTTGGCGAATTCGACTATTACCCGTCGTGGTACTCATCCGACGGCGGTTACGGCTCGGCGCTGGCGCTGTACGATTATGACCATGATGGTGATGATGATCTCGCCGCCGGGCGCTGGTGGGATCGACCGCGTATTTATGAAAATTTGGGCGACAGCTTCACCTCCAACCCTGTCTGGCGCGGCGATTATGCAACGGTGGTCGAAGAGCTGGCCTGGGTCGATATCGACGGCGATGGCGTCGAGGAATTGGCCGATAGTTTCTATGTTTCGGGCGATAAAAAGCTGTACTATACGTCGCGGCATCCGCTTTTTTCTGTCGATTCGGTAACAGTTAATGATGTTGCACTGGATTTAGACGATTATTGTTATAACACTTTTGATGGCTGGATTTCTCTTGGCAGTGCGCCGTCCGGTGAAGTGGTTATCTTTTATAAATATTCTTTCAAAAATGATCTGACGGTCGCCAACTGGGATACATATAATCAGGCCTATGGTAACAGCAATAAACCGTATGTCGATTTTTATGCCGATACTACTTTTGGCTGGGCGCCATTGACGATACAATTCAATGACAGTTCGGTCGGGGCCTCGGCATGGCTATATCATTTTGGCGATGAAGATACATCAACAGTGCAGAATCCCCTGCATACATTTCAAAACGGTGGAATTTTCGATGTTCGGCTGGATAATTTACTTTATGACGGCTGGCATAATAGAACACAAAAAATGATGATAATCGCTTTAGCCGATACTCTTTTTATGCCGATTATTCATTTTAATGCCGGGGATACGATCAAACTCTCTGTTTATCTGCGCAACAATCATCCCGTAAAGTACATGGTCCTGCCGATTGAATATCCCGGCCCGATGGATTTTAATTATCTTGGTTTTGATACCGATTCCTGCCGGACAGATTATTTTGATCAGGTGAAAATGATTGGTTTCAGCCCGTTAGAAAAGAAAATGACATTTTCATTTTTGCCCGCTCTTTCCGGCGGCAATCCTCCGCTTGAACCGGGTTACGGACGGCTGATAAATATTTATCTGCAGCATACTTCGGGCAGCGGCACCAATGTCCTGGATACAACCGATCTGGCCGCCCAATATTTAAATATAGATGCCGATTATATGACCTATGCACCTTATGTTAAAACCGGTATTCTTATCGATCAACCTTATTTAAGAGGTGATGCCAACCTTGATGGTCTGATAAATATATTCGATATAACTTATCTGATAAGTTATCTATATAAGGAGGGCCCGCCGCCTGATCCGTATACCGGCAATGTCGACGGGATCGATCCGATTAATATTTTTGATATTACATATTTGATAAGTTATCTATACCGAGAAGGTCCGCCGCCGCCCCCATGATCTAATTCTGGAACGGGAAAAATAGGGCCGAGAAATCCTGAAAAAAATGGGCGATAATAACCGGCCAGATTGATTTCGTTTTTATATAAAAGACAGCAAACATTGCGCCGTAAATGGTCAGCAAAATAAATCCGCCCAAACCCTGATAGGTATGCCCCATACCAAAAACAAGCGAGGCGACAATAACCGGAATTATCCAGCTCCTTCGATTACCCAAAATTCTCAGCCGAGTCAGAAGGTATCCCCGAAATGCGGCCTCCTCACAGACTCCGGCCGTAAAGGATAACATTACCCATAAAATTCGTTCCGTATTGTTTTCGGGAAGCAGCAGCTCAATCTCGCCCGGAATAGCCAGTCCGAAATATGATAATACCAGCGCCAGAAGTGAAAGTGTTAAATTGGCCACAAATAAAAAGCCAATCGCCAGAATAAAATCGAATAATCGAATTTTTTTAAAGCCGATCCCCTTAAGTCCGGTTCCTTCCCGATGAACCGTAAACAAGATTAAAAGAAACATTAACCATTGAAATAACATAGTCGGCAGATACATCAGAAGAATCGGTGAGTCGGCCATAAGTTTGAGTGCCGCAGTCGGATCGCCGACAAAGGCAATAGACATGGCCGGCCAGACAACCAGAAGTAAAAAGAGCGTGACATAGGTCATTCGGCTGCGTTTGAAATTCTGAGATAACTCTGTTTCCGGTTTTATAATCTCACCGTCGGTCTGAACTTCGTATCGCCTGAAATCGTCGTCGTCAATATACAATTATTCCCGACCCTCTTCTGATTGACTTTATTTATTACATTGTTAAATTTACGTAAAAGTTGCCAATTTAAAAAGGAAATTAGTCAAATGTCGCGACTGCTTGGACTTCAGAAAAATATTGTCTACGGGCCGATTAATTCCCGTCGCCTTGGTTCTTCGCTCGGTCTGAATTTGCTGCCGGTCGCTTATAAAATGTGCCCCTTCAATTGCGCCTACTGCCAGTATGGTTATACCAGTCGCAAGGGATATATTACCGAATCGGATGGGACCGACCTGCCGACCGTTGAAGAGGTCGGTCGCGCGTTGGAAGAGGCGCTGAATGATTATCCGTCGGTTTCTTACATCACTTTCTCCGGCAATGGTGAAGCGACCCTGCATCCGAAATTCGATGAAATTGTAGATATCGTAAAAAAAATAAAGGATTCCCTTGCCCCGCAGGCCAGGGTGGCGATTCTGTCCAATTCGGCGCTGGTCTATAAGCCGGAAATTCGCCAAGCGCTTGCCAAACTTGACGTTCGCTTTATGAAACTTGATGCCGGCGATGAAAGCACCTTTAAACGATTTAATCGTCCGCATAAAAATCTGTCATACAGGGCAATAATCGACGGCCTGAAAAAAATGAAAAATATTCATATCCAGGCTCTCTTTGCCGGAGGGGAGTGGGGCAACTATAATGACAGGGCAATAGAGGCCTGGGTGGGAACAATCGGCGAGATAAAGCCGATCGAGTGCCATATTTATTCGATAGATCGCCCGGCCGCGGAGGGGCGGTTAACCTTACTGACAAAAGTTGAATTGGATCGAATTAAGAAACTTACTTTCGAAAGACATAGTATAAAGGTAAAAGTCTTTTAATAATACAAATATAGGCTTTGGAGACTATATGAGTTTTGTCACCGTATCAAAAAATAACAGCATCGCGACGATGACCCTTAATCGTGGCAAAGTGCATGCTCTCAATGATGAAGTCATTGATAATCTTAATGAATCTCTCGATAATCTCGAAAAGGACTCATCGGTCAGGGCAATTATCTTAACCGGAAGCGGTAAATTTTTCTCATTTGGTTTTGATATTCCTCAGTTTATGTCATATTCGAAAGAGGCATTCACCGACTACCTGATTAATTTCACGACTTTTTTGAATCGACTTTTTCTTTTTCCAAAACCTGTTGTTGGAGCCTTAAACGGTCATACCATTGCCGGGGGGTGTATGTTGGCGACCGCCTGCGACTACCGTATTATGGTCAGTGGCAAAGCCAGGATAGCCTTAAACGAAATAACTTTTGGCGCCTCTGTCTTTGCCGGGTCCGTCGATATTTTAAAACATTGCGCCGGGCCGCGATCGGCCGAACAAATTCTAAAAACAGGGGCGATGTTTTCGGCCGAAGAGGCACTGGAACTGGGCTTGGTTAATCAGATATCATCCGAAGAAAAATTATCAGAAGATGCACAAAAAATAGCCGCGGAATACGCTCAAAAAGACCCGGCCGCCTTTGCCGCAATAAAAAAACTGCTTCGTTTGCCGGTTGTCGATTCTATTGGAGAGAAGGAAATAAAATCAATCAGAGATTTTATCGAAATCTGGTATTCCGAATCGACCAGAGAGCAGTTGAAAAAGATTACGATACGGGAGTAATTAAACTTTTTTAAAGTCACTTGCTTAAAGACAGATTTTAAAAAATCATCAATGCATCAAATACAATTCAGCCATTTCAGACTGAAATCGCAAATGTGATACAATATGTGACATAACCGCTTTGTCACATATTACAACATGACAGTCATGTCCTTTACATTCATAGACTTAGTTCCCTTTTTTGAGTCAAAAGAAAGGGAGTTTTATATCGATGAAAAAGCTAATTTATCAGGACTGGATTGTTCAGCTTGGATACGACCCGAATCAGCTGGCCAATATCTTTTCTCATCTCCAAAAACCGCTTTATAATCAGAAGATAATAAAAGCTGTCCGTAAGGCTGTCGATAAGTTAAAACCGGCCGAAAAAGATTTTATTGAGCGATACTATTTTCAGGGATATTCAATCGAACAAATCGCCCTCGACCTAAATCTGTCCAAAAAAAACATCAATGTCCGGCATCACCTGGCGTTGATTAAACTGCGTAAATACCTGGCGCTGTTTGTCAAAGAGCAGTTTGGACTGGAGACTCAAATTAATCAAAACTGCCTGATTTGCAATTCGGTCTATACCAAAGAAATCAATCGACTGATCAGATCCAAAAAAAAGGAGGAAACCTGGAAAAGAATAATTAGAATTTTAAAGGAAAAATATAAGATAAAAATCAAGTCACCCCAGATTTTAATTGGACACCAGAAATATCACCTTTAAACCGAGGTATAAAAATGAAAAATTCGATTCCGAAAAAAGTCCGCGGCGAGCATTGTCTGAATGTGTTTATTGCCTACGAATTGAAGGAAAGGCTGAAAAGGCTGGCCGAGCGCTATGATCGCACCACGGCCGATTTGGTGCGCGCGGTGCTTAAAATAGGCATCCCGATGATGGAGGGCATATCCAAAGCGGAGGAAGAAATGGTTAAAGAATATATTCAACTATTTCGCAAGTTCAGGCAAATTAAAAACTTAAAAGATATTTAGGCGATTTTATCTCCGAAATTTCCCTTGAATTGGAATCTGCATATTCGTATACTGAAGTTCTAATATAATATTATGATGTACGAAAAACAAAGGACGATTAAAAAAGAGGTCTCGCTTGAAGGTATCGGGTTGCATACCGGCAATCCGACCAAAATAACCTTTAAGCCAGCACCGCCGGAAAACGGCGTTAAATTTATCCGCGCCGATATTTCCGGGCGTCCCTCAATTGTGGCCGATATCGAGCATGTCTTTGATATCTCACGGGGAACTTCACTCGCCAATGGTTCGGCCAAAGTCTATACGGTGGAACATGTCCTGGCGGCAATCTCCGGGCTTCAGATTGACAATCTTGACATCGAACTTACCGCTAATGAACCACCAGTCGGCGATGGTTCGGCCATGCCGTTTGTCGAAAAACTGATGGAAGCCGGTATTGAAACTCAGGATGCAGATCGACAATATCTGGAAATAGAAAATACGATGTCATATTCGGAGCCGGATCGAAATGTCGATATTGTCGTGACCCCGTCTGATACCTTCCGCATTACATTTCTTATTGATTATAAAAATCCCGCTCTGGGAACGCAATACACAACCCTGATTGATCTGGAGAAAGAGTTTGTCACCGAATTTGCGCCGGCCCGAACTTTCTGTTTTCTTTCCGAAGTGGAAATGCTCCGCGAGCATAATCTGATAAAGGGCGGCGGAATACATAATGCCGTCGTTATTTATGATTCCGATAAAGGTCAGGTCGAAGTGGATCGAATTCGCAAGGCATTGGATTTGAATGATGAAGCATTTGTTGGTAAAAC
>CAZJLX010000112.1:0-7313 GCA_964546545.1 uncultured Ignavibacteriaceae bacterium
TTATAGAACTGGCCGGTGATGTTAATTCGCATATGCCCGAATATGTCGTTGACCGTATCCGCAAGTTACTAAATGAGTATGGTCGCTCGGTGAAAAATTCGAATATCCTGATTCTCGGCGTGTCATACAAGCGGGATATTAAGGATACCCGTGAATCACCTGCTCTCGATGTTATAAAACTGCTGGAGCAGGACGGCGCCAGGCTGTTTTTTAATGATCCGTATGTCTCGGAGATAAAATGGAATAACTCGACTCATCGTTCATCGAAATTAACGCCATCATTGATGAAAAAGGCAGACCTGACCGTTATATTGACCGATCATACGATGTATAATTATGAATTGATCGCGGAGAATTCTAAAATCATCTTCGATACACGTAATGCGACCAAAAATATAACGAAGCATCGTCAAAAAATCAGTCTGCTATAGCCCGAAATTGTCGCCCCAAACCTGCGTCAGGCAGAGGAGAGTGACTGTCCCCAAAACGCTGCCGGGACTCCTGTTTCTGTTCGGCCAATTCCCGAGCCCGATTAAACGGGTAGGTGGCCCGATTTAAAGCCGCTTATTCTCAAGGCGATAGCCATTCGCACCGTTTTTAACAATGGCGTTGTCTTTATACGGCTATTTTTGACCGAAAACAGCCATTATTCTAAGCTTTACCTAAGATTATGCCGATAATTTTTTATTAGGGTATAATCGCATAGAAATAGGTAGTATGCAGGACAAACCAAACGATAAGCCGACTGAAGAAATCTCGCGTATTCTGGCCGATCTGATCAGAACCATAAAGGTTGTATCGGTTTACCCGGAAAACAATCCCCTTCCGGCCAAGTTAAAAGAGACGTTTATTGAACGTTTTATCAATCTGATAAATGAAAATAACGGTTTATCATTTAAAATAATTTCCGGCGAAATCCTTTTTCAGGCCAAATGTGTCTATAAAGATCGGCTGCCCGATGATAATCTGGCCGGACTGTTTCATAACGCCGGTATTACCGAGATATCTTTTTCACCCGCTTTCGAATTCAAAGAGGGACAACAATTTTTTAAAGTGCTGAAAAACTTCATGAATCGCGAAGAGGGTGAGGATTTGATCGGTCTGCTCTGGCAGTCCAATATTCGGGGATTCGAATATACCACTCTGGAAGATGTCATGCTTGGCCAGTACGACGAAGAATTTATCAGTCGTGAGTCGATATCGGACAGCGATGCTTTCGTCTTGGGCGACCACACCGAGTCCGGCAAGATTCAATATGCTCAAATATTTTTAAATGATGAAGAAGAGCAGGAAAATAAAGAGTCTGATTCTGAATCATCCGGGTCAATGACGCCGAAGCAACTGGCCGAAAAAGAAATGGGTTTGATGCCTGTTCCTGACAAAGGTGAAATAAGCCTGCCCGACACGGCGCTGATTTTAAATGAATCTTATCAATTAGGTGAGAGCGAATTTAACCAGGTGCAGAATATTCTGGAAGAGGATGCCCAATTTAATTTCTGCGAAACGATTGTGGAACTGATCCGGGAAATGCTTCTCCAGGAATCCGAATATTCCGGATTCAGCGAGACCATGACTATAACCGAGCGGATACATTCCGAGTTGATTCATCTTGGAAAAATAAGTCATGCCAGCCGCCTGCTTGGCATTTTAAGAGAGATCGATTCTTTGTTGGGAAAAAATTCGGTCCGTTGGAAAGAGCGGATTCACGAATCGCTGGTAATGACCGGCGGCTGGGAAAATTTATCCCGACTAAGTTTGGCATTAAACGGCCATCAGGAAATCCAGTCTCAGGATATTAAAGAGTATCTCTCTAATTTTAAATGGGAAGCTCTCTCGGCTATAATGGATATGCTGGGCGCACTGGAGCATCGTGATCATCGTCTGGCAGTCGTGGATTATATGAGTACGACCGGTACGGAACATATTGATATTATTGCCAAAGGCATATATGATCGACGCTGGTATGTCGTTCGCAACACCGCCTGTATTCTCGGAAAAATCGGCAACGAAAAAGCGATTTCCTATTTGGGAAAGGCCATTAAACATGAAGAGCCGAGAGTAAGATTGGAAGTTCTTAAGGGGATCACACAAAATGAAGATATCAAAGATGTCAGTCTGCTCTTCAAACTGGTCTGGGATGAGGCGCATTTAATTCGCAAAGAAGTTTTACGGGTTGTACTAAATAGTTCCAGCGAAGAACGTCTAACGATAATTGTAAATATTATCAATGACTCTCGTTTTATATCTCTGGAGCAGTCGGATCAGGAAAGATTGGTCCTGGCTTACTCCCGATTGGCCGGGGAACACTCGGTTAATTTTCTAAAAACGCTCGTTTCCGGATTAAAATCGGCCAATAATGAATTGAAGGGTTTTTACCAGAATCTGGCCTTTAAAGCTTTGTCCACAAACAGCTCGGAAAAGGCTGAAAAAACGCTTAAGGAACTGAGTCGCTCATGGAAAGGAAAAGTCCGTAATCTTGCCAATGAGGCTCTTAAACGACGACAGGAATATATGGAGAAGGGGAGCGGTGTCAGCGCTGAATAAAAATATAGATCGGCTGGAAATAGCCGGTGCGGACGAACAAACATTCATCAATCTGTTTTTTATCCTCTTTCGTACCGCCCAACTGATGGATCGGGAAAATGCCACCTATACGACCCAGTCCTCCAAGTTTTATGTCAGCTTCCGCAAAATGATTGACAATCGGGGCAAAATATCGATTAAGGTAATTGACGGACGTATTCTGGTCGGAGAACGGCTGGTTAAGTTCGACAGCGACGGTATGGCACGCGCCCGCCACATTATCGATAAATGGGCTATGCTTGGAATCGGAGGATTGATTCTTGACGATTCGCTTGATAACGGACAAATCGACCAATTGATATACTATATCGCCGAGTTCAAAGGCTCCGGCAGTATACGGGAAAAAGAAAATATTGCCCATCAATTGAGCCAACTCGGTATTGAGGGTGTGACATTGCTGGGCGTGGAAAAACTTGAAGATCAGGAACAGCTCACCGAAGATAAGCGATTGATGATGCGCCGGATGGCGCGAGTCACTTTTTTCCGGGCTATCAATGTCGTTGAAGATGCAATGATGTGTGCCGTTCAGGAAAAGGAAATGGATATCTCCCGGACCAAAAGGATCGTGCATTCTTTAATCGATCGAGTCTCGGAAGATGAATCTTCGCTTATTGAATTGACCAACATCCGTGATTTTGATCAGTACACCTATGCCCATAGCGTTAATGTTTGTGTTTATGCCTTAACATTGGGTGTTAAACTTGGTCTGGATAGAAAAAGACTGTCACAGCTAGGATTTGCGGTGCTTTTTCATGATGTCGGCAAAGTGAGACTGCCCGAAGATTTGATTCGTAAGCCTGATGCGTTCGATGAAAATGACTGGATTCAGATGCAGCAACATCCTCAACTGGGAGCCAAAACCATTTTGCGCAACATGAAGTTTGACGAATATTCGGCTCGTGCCGCCCGCGTCGCTTTTGAGCATCATATTAATTCCGATTTTACCGGATATCCGATGCTCAAACGAAAGAAGATGATAAATCTTTATTCTAAAATAGCCGAAATTGCCGACACTTTCGATGCCATGAGCTCCGGTCGGGTCTATATTAAAAATGAAATTCCGCCCGATGAAGTTTTGCGTAAAATGATGTATCAGATGACGGTCAAGTTTGATCCTTTTTTGATGAAACTGTTTGTCAATATTATCGGTATATATCCGCCCGGTACACTGGTAATGTTATCCAGTGATGAACTGGCGGTGGTTTCGAAAACCAACCAGAATAATTTGTCGCGCCCGGTGGTCAGGATTGTCGGCAATCGGGCCGGCAGTTTCAGCCAGTTTATCGAGGCCGATCTTTCCATGCCGCCCAATGATTTAAAGGAAGTCATTAGGATTATCGATCCCAAAAAGTATAATATCGATGTCAAAAATATTATTTTGTCGGACAGTTTCGGAACTTAATCAAAGACGAATTGACAGTTTTAAACCCAGCGTCCTGTTTTCGGTTGGCATTACATCAACCGATATTTTTTTATCATATTTGGGAAACTTTGCCAGATGGGCATCGACGAATGCATCGAACATTGAAAGAAATATTGTTGTTCCGAGAAACCAGCCAAACCGATTGCGTTCCGACTTGGCATCCATAAAGTCATTAAATAATCGAGCCTGATTGTTATCATCGGCGTTTAAAAAATTTTCGCGGGCATCAGAGGTTTTTTGGGTGTAATGATATATCGTTCCCGCCAGTATCACTTCCAGAGAAATTATCACTCCGGCCTTGATATATCTCTTATTCCCGATTTGTCCCCAACCCGGGACAAACATTGATTTAAACAGCGCGATAGTTGGATTCTGCGTTTTTAATGTGCTGTCGGTCGGTTTGTTGACATAAAATACACCGGTGATTTCATCTAATGTTCCGATATCTTTTTTCGGTTCGGTAGTAAAGGCCGAATCGGGCTCTTCCGCTTCGGTAATCGGAAAAATAAGAAAAAAAAGAGAAAACAGGGCGGCAGACAAAATAAGAGGACGCATTTACCCTTTTTCCCGGTCTGCATAAAATATTCTGAGACGTTTACTTTGAACTTCAATATCCAGCTCCGGAGGAGATTCAATCAGTTCGCCGTCTATATACATCGGGCGACTTTCTGATTGGTACAAAACGATTTTACGGGCGCGAAACATTCTGATTTCGTTGGAATATATATATTTTCGCTTAAGTAACGCTCTTATGTAACCGGACATGATTGCCGAGGTCTGACCGACATCAAAAATTACTTCGCATTTGCCGTCATCGGGCAAAGAAGTCGGCGTTACCGGCAGACCGACGCTGAACGGTAACAGGTTGATACTTATCATCTGAGGTGTCAGGTCGAACTGAAACTCATCCAGTTTTAAAGTCAGCTGTTTGACAATCACTTCTGCCGCCGCTTGTGATGCCAGTCGCGACCAGCCTATGCCAAATCGCGGCGTTTTTTTTGATTCCAGTAGTCTGTACAATTCGGGGAAAAGGCCGAGCCCGACCGACCCCAAAAAGAAATGACCCGAAGCGCTGCCCGTATCAATATGTTTCTCTTTCCCTCTGGTAATATGGGTCAGGGCATTTTTTAATTTCGGCTCTCCGTAAAGCGAATGATATATATTATTGAATCGTCCGAGCGGCAAAATACCCAGCCGCACAAGCCGTCGCGAGATTATTCGCCCGGCCAGATTGACGGTTCCGTCCCCGCCGCAGACAATCAGGCCGTTTGGTTTTCTTCTGAGAATATATTTAATATGGTCGGCCATCAGGCTCGATGATTCAGGCTCAGCGATAAAGTACCTGCCGCCCGAGATGGTTATCTGATCAAGAAGAGACTTAATGTTGTCGACTGAATAATTGGTCGCCTGTTTGTTGACCACAACATTGTAAATCATCTGCTGGCGACTTCTGTTTTTCCTATAGTATGGTTTTTTCATAAGTTAAAAATAGCTTTTATAAGGAATATATCAACATCTTAATTGTTAATAGATTCATATTTTTGCAGCGTCAGCCGCATCGCCAATTGCTCGCCGCCGGTATCATATAGGTCGACCCTGACCGGAATATGTTTTTTATCGGTTGAATAATATGTGTAACTGTTGGTCTGACCAACAATATTTTTAACTTTATAACACTCAAATTCTCCGGCCGGAGTAGATATTTTCTCGATTGCCATAACGGAATCGATGACTTCATTGACCTTGAAATCCAGACCTGTCATAGCCAGGAAATTGACGAATCTATATTTTTTCGTACTGCCGATCCCGAAATTCATATTACGGCCAATTAGCGAGGCACCGGTAGTTGTTATAAAATTGTCCGAATTTCCGAGTTCGCCGGCCAGAACCAGCTTGGAGTTGGATTTGACTACGATTGAGTCTTTGCCAAGAGAGGCAATAACATATATCGAATCGGAGCCGAATTTTGCGACTGCTTCCGGCGGCAGTTTGAAATAATTCTCCGATGAGACAAAGTGTAGATTGGCGCCGCGATATTTTTCTATCGATCTGATTACCATAGATTGCCGGGGGATTTCGATTCTTTGCCTGAGAGTAAAGACAGGTATCATTTCATCGGAGCGACTTATTTCGACAAACATCTGATTAACCGTTTCAGCCGGAATATAGGTAACTATCTCGTAATTAAGTTTTTCAACCCGGTCAGGCGTCCAGCTTTTAACAAAATCGGATCCGAAGGCGGATGACAGCAATATTAGATAGATGGCCATAAATCTCAGCATTGTTACTCCGTTTCTTTTATTTTTTATACAATCCTGTCTCTTTTAGTTCGGTTTTTGTAAAATCTCCAGCCAGCGGGCGATAAATAGCTTGTGCCGGTCGTTAAAATTGATCATCCCGACCAATCGTCCGCCTTTGAGACCGAACAGAATTATCCCATGATATTTATCCTCCAGGCTCCGGCCATGACTCATATCAAACGGCAGGCCAACCGAATCGGTATACAAGTCACCGGATTTTTCGGCAAGTTTTGACCATTCCAGAAACTTGGCGCCACTTCCATCATCTGTTAAAAAAAGCGTTACGCTGTCTTTGCCGATACGATAACCTCTCGTATAAACGCGAGTTAAGAACTTTTGACCAAGAAACGATTCGGCGTACATTTTATCAGTAAATGAAATAATATCTCCCCTCGGAAAAAGAGAAAATGCGGCCGGAGGTTCATTGCGGCCATCCAGCAGTTTGTTTATTTCCTCCGCCAGATTTACCATTGCCATAGAACTCTCGGCCGATTCATCAAACCCGGTCAGGCGCACAAAGAATTCACCCCGGGTGAAATTAAGGCTGGCCGGTGCGATAAAACCTTCTACCCCCAAATGAATAATCTGGACCCCCGGCGAACGAATCATGCTATATACACCGTAGGCATCATCGGCCGATTTAAATCGATACAGATCGGCCACAATCTCAATTTCGCCTTTTTTATAATCGGCCGTGGCCACTTCGATAAAATTATATGCAAGATACAAATCGGCGCCGCCATCGATATACTCCCAGAGAGATTCGCCGCTGAAGGTTCTTATGTCGGAAGCTCGCTCAAGACCGATGGCCTTAAAAATGGCCGGTAGATAAAGATTCATATTTATCCTGTTTTCCGTCTCTTTTTCGCCGCATCCCGACAGCAGTAAAATTACGGTACTGATTAAAACAAATATTTTAAGACTCTTTTTCATCTTTGTTTATCGTTTTGTACGCTTTGACGCTGTCGTAGTATCTGATTTTCTTCGGACCTTGATTCGCCGAGCGC
>CAZJLX010000113.1:0-7313 GCA_964546545.1 uncultured Ignavibacteriaceae bacterium
AATCATGCGGGAGACGCTCTTAACACGCGGCGGACATATTGTGAATGTGCGGCTCCGTGAAATTTTCGGTCTGGAAACGAAATCAGAAAGGAGCGATAACTGATGGACAATTTTGTCATGATACTAACCGTCTTTATGCTGGCGATATTTGTCGGTTTCGAGATTATATCGAAGGTCCCTCCTACATTACATACACCGCTGATGTCCGGCTCCAACGCCATTTCGGGTATTACTATTATCGGCGCGTTGGTGCTGGCCGGGCAGATGGACAGCTCGCCTCTGGCACAAATTATCGCCTTTGTCGCGGTGATATTCGCGACCATTAACGTTGTCGGCGGTTTTCTCGTAACTGATCGCATGCTTAAAATGTTTAAAAAGAGGGATTAGTCGTGCTAAGTCAGAATGTAGTTAATATCGCATATCTCGTATCAGCCGCTCTTTTCATTATTGGACTAAAGGGTCTGACCCATCCACGAACGGCCGTCAGCGGCAACCGTTTGGCAGCAATCGGTATGCTGGTCGCAATTGCGGCCACTCTTTTAAGCGGAAAATTTGAATTTCAATATATCATTATCGGCGTCGCTATCGGGTCGGCCATCGGGGCTGTTACAGCATTAAAAGTCAAAATGACAGCGATGCCCGAACTGGTCGGCCTGTTTAACGGATTCGGCGGTATCGCTTCGGTCCTTGTCGCCGGTTCGGCGCTTATTGCGGCCACCCGTTATATCGCGGGCAATGATCCCGGTTTGCAGATGAGAATAGCGACAGTGGCAACCGGTATTATCGGTTCGATTACATTTTTCGGCAGTTATGTCGCCTTCGGCAAATTGGCCGAGTTTCTAGCCGTTAAATGGAAATTGCACGCTTGGCAGAAAATCATTAAATATGGTTTCTCTCTTCTCGTTGCGACGGGAGCAATCTGGCTTGGCTGGATATCTTATCATGAATCCGGGCTTCTTATGGCGCTTGGATTAATAATTTCTGGGCTTCTTATCGGCGGAATTTTACTTTTAAAAAAGGACAGGTTCCCCGGTATGAATACTTTAAAAAGTATCATCAGTATTATTGCTTTGGCTCTTGGAGTGCTTGTTGTTCTCCATCCGGAAAATATCACCTTATTCTGGGTGATGGTCGGTGCGGCCGGCGTCCTCGGCGTGTTGCTCACTTTCTCAATCGGCGGGGCCGATATGCCGGTGGTTATTGCTCTTTTAAATTCCTACTCCGGACTGGCCGCGGCCGCGACAGGTTTTGTTATCAATAATAATGTGTTGATTATTTCCGGTTCGCTGGTGGGCGCCTCGGGCGTAATTCTGACCAATATTATGTGCAAAGCGATGAACCGTTCGCTGGCTAATGTCTTATTCGGCGTCATGGGGCCGACCGGTGATACGCCCTCGGCCGATGATGTTTACGCCGGAAAGATAACTTCCACCTCGGCCGAAGAAATCGCAATGCTTTTTGACGGTGCCCGACGGGTTGTCATAGTCCCGGGCTACGGTATGGCTGTGGCGCAGGCCCAACATGCTGTCAACGATCTGGCGACTCTTCTCGAAAAGAAGGATATAAAAGTTGAATACGCCATTCACCCCGTTGCCGGTCGGATGCCGGGGCATATGAATGTGCTTCTGGCCGAAGCCAATGTCGATTATGATAAATTACTCGAAATGGACGTCATAAATCCAACGCTTCATGACGTAGACGTTGCATTAGTGATCGGAGCCAACGATGTCGTTAATCCGGTCGCCAGAACCGATCCGTCATCGCCTATTGCTGGAATGCCGATTATCGATGTTGATAAGGCGCGAACCGTAGTGGTTATCAAGCGGAGCTTATCACCCGGATTCGCCGGAATTCCCAACCCTCTTTTTGCCAATGATAATACGCTGATGTTTTTTAACGACGGCAAAAAAGCGATCCTGGATATCATAACGGCTGTTAAAGAATCATAAGATACAAATAATCGGGCGGCCTTTGCGGTCGCCCTGACTGATACGGTTAAGGGAACTAAAATCTGATGCCACCCGCACGACATGGCCATTCTTACAACCAAATTGCATTCACCGGCCGAAACTCCGCCGCTGGCAATATTTGCATCATAGGTGGAATTCAGCAATCTCTGCAAATACTCCTCCCGGTCAGGCACTTGGCCATACTGTTCCCCCTTTTCAGAAAACGGCGTGATTAAGGCTCGAATATCTTCGCTTGAAATATACTTTTCGTCACCCGGTTCGCAGTACCGCTAAGGTATAAGCCCGTAAAACGAATGTCCGGATCTCAAGTATCGGCGAATTTTATCATATTGGTAATTTCGTCATCATTAACACCGCGAAAGAAGACGCATTTCAATTTGACATTTTTAAATATTTGGCCGCATAATTGATTCCGGCCATCGAATCGCCTATCCGGTTTCTGCCGGTTGGCGCGCGAAAACGATCCTGATTTATAGTGTCAAAACTGATATTGACTTAATCAATTTCGGCTTTCGATAATTGACTTGCCTTATTTTTTGGCAATAGAGCCTTGTTCGTAATAGCCGTCTCAACATCTTTATCAACCATTTTGACAAAAGAAATTAAAGCGGGCAATTCTTTGAATAATATCGGTTCCCATCCGTTTTTAAAAACAAGGTCATATCTTTATCTCTATATCATACGATGGGTCAAACCAATTGTATTACCTCTAAACGCTCTACAACAGCCAATTCAGGCTTGACAACAGTTTTTTAAGCATTATTTTATCATATAGAAATCCAAAGGGCACATCCGAATTTTCTCGGATTGGATTATAATTAGTATATCGGGCTATGGGAAAAAATGCTAGGTTTCCGGGGGCCATAAGTCCTTTTGAGCAATTTATTATTGAGCACAAACAGGATGAATCTTTATCCCTTTCGGAGGCAATATGAAAAATAGGCTAACTATTGTACTTCTATTAATTCTTTTTTGTATTATTTGCGGAAATCTTTACGCTTTGGATATTAGAGTTGAAGCGAATCCCGAAAGCGCGCCGGGTGAAATAGATATCGGCACTCCTTTTTCGATTGATATTTACATGAATAATTATGATACGGTTACTGCCGATCCGGTTAACGGTTATCGTATGGGTATCAGCATGCCTTTGGCCTTTTACAGCCCGGATGGATCAATTGACAACATTATTCATACCGATGTCGGAGGCGATGGTCCCACCGGGAATATCCAATATTTGTCTGATTTTACGAATTATTTTGACTTCTTTTTTGATATTACCCCCTGGAGCTATGATGGAGCTCTTCCTGATTCATTAAATTTTACCGGGATCGGCATGAATGGCTGGCCCAACAATTTGGGTGAACAGCTTTATTTTCAATTCTTCTTCGAGGCTTCTCAGGCCGGTTATTTTTGTATCGATTCCATCGCCGGACGGACCCCGACCTATGATTGGTTGTTCGATCCACCGTCACCCAGTTTTGGCGGCCCGTACTGCTGGGAAATTGTCGATACGGCGTCGGGATTTCCGGAGATAATATGTCCCATGACTGCGACAGACACATTTCTCTGTCAATCTCAGGAATTATGTCTCGAACTTAACATTTATAACGATACTTTGGTTAATTCTTATCCCGGCAGCTGGGCCAATGATACACTCTGTTTTACGCCCGATACGGCCGGAAGTTATCTTATTAGTGTCGGGGCGCACAATGAGTATGGTTCGGATTCCTGTCAGTTTATTGTTAACGTGGATTTAAATACGCCACCTGTAGTAGATGCCGGAATTGACACGACTATTTTTCAGTGTGAAACGGCGGAATTTTGTTTCCCGGTCGTCGCCTTTGATATTGATAATAATCTTCAATCTATTACGGTGTCAAACGGCTACTATGACAGTCTGGCCGGTAATATCTGCTTTACGCCCGCCGCGGCCGGATTATACTGCATTGAATTAACCGCTCAGGATCGGTGCGGCGAAACGGCACGCGATACGGTTTGTATCACCGTCGAATCCGGTGAATTACCCCAAATTGACTGCCCGGCTGAACCATTGGATTTCGACTTATGTTCGCCCGGGCAAATTTGTATTCCGATTAATGTCAATCCGCCAACCGCAACCGTGGGCGTTACTCATGGTGTGTATCTGAACGGTGAGCTTTGCCTTGAAGCCAGCAGTTCCGGTCAATTTGTGGTTGGCATGTCGGCCTCCAACCTGTGCGGACAGGATAGCTGCGAAATTGTCCTGAATATTCATGTTAATTCACCGCCGGAGTTGTACGCCGGTGAAGACACGACCGTTTTTCAATGTACACCAGAGGAAATATGTTTCCCGCCGGTTCTGACCGATATCGACGACAATATCCAATCGGTCGCAGTTTCTTATGGAAACTATGATTCCTTAACCGGCGATATCTGTTTTACGCCAATAAACGCCGGAACCTATTGCATTGTTGTCATGGCAACCGATACTTGCGGGGCTTATGATGTCGATACCGTTTGTTATAATGTCGTTATGAACAGCCCACCGTCGGTCGACGCCGGTAATGATACGACTATTTCCTTATGTTCATCTTCGGAAATATGCCTCCCCATCTCTGCTTTTGATAATGAAAACAATATACAGACAATAAATACTTCTTTCGGTTATATCGATACGATCTCCGGCAGTCTCTGCTTTACTCCAGAGAACGCTGGAACATATTGCATGGAATTAAACGTTATCGATTCTTGCGGTGCATCAGACACCGACACGCTTTGCGTAACCGTTGAACTGAATGAACTGGTTTCAATCGACTGCCCCGATCTGCCGCTTCAATCGGCAATTTGCGGTCCGCAGCAAATATGTCTGCCGCTGAACATAGTCCCTTCCACTGCGTTTGTTGATGTTTCTTTCGGTTCGTACAGTAATGGCCAGCTTTGTTTTATGGCGGATACGGCCGGATTTTATATGATTGACATAGCCGCAACCGATGAATGCGGTACCGATAGCTGCCGGATAACAGTCAATGTTGACATGGATGAAACACCCTCAATTGTCTGCCCGTCGTCCCTGGATACGATGTTATGCTCTCCGGGAGAATTATGTCTTCCCCTATCTATTACTCCGGAATCGGCAATTATAACAACTTCGTCGGGGTCATTTCAGGATGGTGAACTCTGTTTTATTGCTGACAGCGTCGGTTTATATGAAATCTTTGTTACAGCCGAAACGGATTGTGGAACAGACAGCTGCTTGATACAGATTATGGTACATTTCAATTCGCCGCCGGTGGTAGACGCCGGTTCGGATTTTACTTTGGTGCAGTGTTTTTCGGACGATGTATGTTTCCCGGTCGACATATCCGATGCCGAAGGAGATATAACATCAATCGTAGTCTCATCCGGCTATTATAATGATACAACCGGCCTTGTCTGCTTCGAACCGGTTGGGGCCGGACTGTACGAAATAGTGATTACCGCCACTGATCTCTGTAATCATCAAACAAGCGATACGATCTTGATTACCCTTGAGATGGATACGCCGCCTGAAATCAGCTGTCCCTCAGCGCCATTGTCAATTGATCTTTGCGCACCGGATCAAATATGTTATCCGCTGGCGATAAATCCGTCAACAGCCAATGTGATCGCTTCATTTGGCACTTATTCCGATGGCGAACTCTGTTTTACAACCGACAGTTCAGGTCTTTATGAAATTATCGTCGCCGTCGAAAACACCTGCGGTACCGATACATGTTTATTGACTTTTATCGTAACGATTAACAGCCCTCCGACACTGTCGATGGTCAGCGACACATCTGTTTTTCAATGCACATCTTCCGAAATTTGTATTCCTGTTTTAATTTCCGATATCGATCAAAATATCATGTCAATTAATCCGTCGCAGGGTGTTTATGACAGCACATCAGGAACGGTATGTTTTTCACCAGGTACTGACGGCACATATAGTATTGTCGTTACCGTATCCGATTCCTGCGGGGCCTTTATTTCAGATACGACCACAATAGAATTAATTACCGGTCAACCGCCTTATATTTTAGACTGCCCGGGTGAACAGGTTTCAGTCAATTTATGCGCTTCCGGCGAACTCTGTTTTCCGGTTAATTTCTCGTTTCCGCCTGACAGCGTTTTTGTTTCTTTCGGCAGTTATGCCGACGGCTTTTTCTGTTTTACTGCAGACAGCGCCGGACTATATGAGATTGATCTGGAGGCCATCAATTCATGCGGAGCAGATAGTTGCTTCTATAATTTCATGGTCCTCTTAAACGAACCGCCGCTGATTGACGCCGGTGCTGATACATCCGTGAGCATCTGTTCGACTTCGGTAGTCTGCCGGCCGGTATCAATCATGGATCCGGATAACAATATCTTTTCGGTGGCCGTATCCTACGGATATTATGACAGCACTTCAGGCGAACTATGTTTTCCCGCTGATACGTCTGGAGTGTACTGCCTTGAAATTAACGCCGAGGATAGCTGCGGCGCAACGGCAACCGACTCTCTTTGTATTACGGTTGAGCTGATTGACATAACGCAGATAAACTGTCCTTCCTCGCCAATGACGAAAACCCTCTGTGCTCCCGACGAGATATGTCTGCCGCTGGAAATCATGCCGGCCACAAGTGATGTCTCGGTATCTTTCGGAAGTTACGACAGCGGTCTACTCTGTTTTATGGCTGATACGGCGGGAATTTATTCGATTCGGATTATCGCCGAGAATGAGTGCAATGCCGACACCTGCCTTATAATATACAATGTACACTTCAATTCTTCTCCCCTTATTAATACCGGTGATGATTATTCGGTTTTTCAATGTACTTTCAGCGAAATTTGTTTTCCGATTTCAGTTGCTGATGCCGACAATAATCTACGAGGTATAAATATATCTTCGGGATATTATAACACAGGAACCGGGGAAATCTGCTTCACACCCGATTCGGCTGGGGTTTTTTGTATTGAAATCGAAGCGATCGACTCTTGTGAAGCAGCGGACCGGGATACGATTTGTATAACGGTCGAATCGATGGTTCCGCCGCAAATTACCTGCCCGCCCAACCTTGACACCCTGATTAATCTGGATCTGTTTTCCGAGGCCTGTTTTGAGTTGGAAGTTAGCGGCGAGCAAACGACGGTAACGGTTATTCCCGACGGTTATTACGACAATGGATTTTTATGTATGCCAATATCCCAGACTGATACATTTCTGATTTCGGTCATCGCTGAAAATTCGTGCGGCCGGGACAGTTGCGAGATTGCTGTCGGTATTGTGAATTATGGTTCGGTTGTCGTTGATACCAATAATATCTGGTTCGGCATGACCGATACCAGCACCGTTCTCCCCGACTC
>CAZJLX010000114.1:0-7302 GCA_964546545.1 uncultured Ignavibacteriaceae bacterium
TTCGCTCTTCAATGTGGGGCGGCGATCCGATGGTACTTAAGCCGAAACCATCTATGCTTCATGTTGGATTCAAACCGGGTGATAAAACACTTTCACAAATGATAGAATCGATTGAGAGGGGTGTTATTATTGAGGGCGCCCTTGGTCCTCACAGTGGGAATATCCCCAATGGCGATTACTCAATTGGGACAAGTCCCGGATTATATATCGAAAATGGCGACATTGTCGGCCGCGTGAAAGATGCCATGGTTTCCGGTAATGTATATGAAACACTAAGTAATGTTATCGATGTCGGCGATACACCCTATCCTTACTATTATGGCGGTCGTATACCGCCGATTCTTTGTGATAATGTCAGTGTCGTCACAAAGAACTGACACAGAACATTGGTCTACGACTGCTTGATTTGAATCGGGAGATTGCCCCGGGGGCAGTGGCCCCTTTTTTGCGCTTCGCGCTCGCCGCGGCGAGTCAGGAGCGCCCTTCGGGCCTCAGACATTTCGTATAGCTCAATGTCTTCGGCAGGGCTCGCTGACCTACAAATACTTTTTAATTTGCACAATTGCCCTTAATTCATTATCTTAATTCCCGATAAAAATAAAAAGATAACACCCCTCCCGGATAACGGGTGGGGCTTTTGTGCTTGGAGCGATATAGCATGACGTTGATTGAAAGCAAGAAAAAGAACAGCCTTTATAATATTATCGACCGGTTTCAACATTCCGATTCGTTTGTCGAACTGATGAGCCGTCTGACCGACGGATACAATCCCGAAATAGTCGTCAGCGGTCTGGCCGGCTCATCGCCGGCCATGCTTCAGGCCTCGCTCTACGAAAAAACGGAGCGGCCGATTCTGTCGATCTGCGCCAGTTCCGAGGAGGCGGCCGATCTGTATGATGATCTGACTTTTCTTCTGGGTGAGGAGAAGGTCGCTTATTTCCCGTCGCTGGCTTCGCCACCCTATCAATTTCGCGCGCCGACCGGTGAGTTGATCGGCCGACGACTCTCGACTCTTTCCGATTTGAAAAACGGCGGGGTGCGACTGGTAGTGGCTTCGATTGAGGCGTTAATCGAGCCGACATTAGCTTTGGATGATTTTGAAACATCATCGCTCCGGTTTGAGATCGGCGATGAACTGGATATCTCGAAGCTGGCGAAAAAACTTGTCCAAATGGGGTTCCGCCGGGTGCCGTTAGTCGAGGAGGTCGGCGATTTTGCCCAGCGGGGCGGCCTGATAGATTTTTTCTCGCCCGGTTTTGAAGCGCCGGTCAGGGTTGAATTTTACGGCGATGAGGTAGAAACGATACGGCAGTTCGATGTAATCAATCAGCGGACGACCGAGCGGTTGAAAAAAGTTGTCCTATTGCCGCGTCGCGAGGTATCGATTACCAATGAGACAATCGAGCAGTATATCGAAAAGATGCCGGATAATGATGCCGATCTGATTCGGGCGCGGTATCTCAATGATCCCGAACTGCCCGGTCTTGAATGGCTCGCTACTCTTTTTGGAGTAAAGCGGGGTTCGCTTTTCGATTATTTCCCGACCGAGCCGCTTCTGTTTCTGGACGGTGCCGGGAATCTGGCAGCGGTGATGGATGAGATATTCAATATGGCCGAAAATCGTCTCGACCGTATCCGCGAACGGCTGGACCGGCCGCCGGAGGTCGGTAGTTATTATAATAATCGTAAAAAAGTAGAGCTGTCTTTTGACAGTTTTCAAAAAATCGATATGCTGCCCTTTAAGGGTGGGCGTAAGGATATTATTGATTTTTGCTGCCGACAACATCCGGCGCTCGGCGCCCGGCTTGATTTGCTTTCGACCACCCTGACGACGTACTATAAAGAAGGTATCAGCTTTTTTATAGCCGCTGATAATCCGGGGCAGGTCTCGCGCCTGCAGGATCTTCTGACCGACAAGCTGGAATCACCGGTCGTTCTTCCGATTGAAGTTGCTCGATTAAAAGGCGGGTTTGTTTCGCGTGAAAACCGTCTGGCGATTCTGACCGATCACCAGATTTTTAATCGGCACTATCGCCGCCGTCGGCGCAAAAAATTCAAAGAGGGTGTCGCGATACAGGATTACACCTCGCTGACACAGGGAGATTATGTCGTTCATACCGATTTCGGGATTGCCCGATACAACGGGCTGAAAACGATCGAAGTCGACGGGCGCAAGCGAGATTGTCTCTATCTTTCGTATGCCGGAAGCGATAAGCTGTATGTGCCGATCGAGGAATTCAACCGGGTTTCAAAATATTCGGGTAAAGATAGCGCGCCGAAATTATCCACTCTCGGCGGACCGGGTTGGGAGAAGGTCAAGGCGAGGACCAAAAAGGCAATTGCCGATATGGCGGCTGATCTGATTAAAATATACGCGGAGCGCAAAAGTCGTCCGGGATTCGCTTTTGGCCCCGATACGACCTGGATAAAACAGCTTGAGGCATCTTTTGCCTACGATGAAACGGTTGACCAGCAAAAGGCCATTGACCAATTCAAATTTGATATGGAGGCGGCCACCCCGATGGATCGCCTGATATGCGGTGATGTCGGATACGGCAAGACTGAGGTGGCGATCCGCGCCGCTTTTAAGGCTGTCGAGGCGGGCAAGCAGGTTGCAGTTCTGGTACCGACAACCATTCTGGCACAGCAGCATCTGACCACGTTCAGCGAGCGGTTATCCGCTTTCCCGGTGAAGATCGAAATGCTTTCCCGTTTCAGAACGCGCAAGGAGCAGAAAGTTATAGTCGAGGAAGTCGCCGAGGGCAAAGTTGATATAATCATCGGGACGCATCGGCTTTTATCGAAGGATGTGCAGTTCCGCGATTTGGGCCTGCTGATAATCGATGAGGAACAGCGCTTCGGGGTCAAACATAAAGAGACGCTGCGCAAATTCAAAACGACGGTCGATACGATGGCGCTGACCGCGACACCGATTCCGCGGACGCTGCATATGTCGCTGATGGGTGTGCGCGATATGTCGCTGATAAACAGCTCACCGAAGGATCGTCTGCCGGTAATGACGCAAATTTCCGAATTCGAGCCGGAAGTTATCGCCGAGGCTATTCTGCATGAAATCGACCGGGGAGGGCAGGTATTTTTTGTGCATAATCGGGTGCAGTCAATCGAGGCTATTTACCGCTACCTGAAAAAACTTCTGCCGCAAATTGAAATCGCGGTGGCGCATGGGCAGATGCATGAACGCTCGCTCGAGGGTATTATGCTTGCTTTTCTCTCGGGACGGTTCCAGGTGCTGCTGTCGACCTCGATTATCGAATCGGGGCTGGATATCCCGTCGGTCAACACGATTATTATAAATCGCGCCGACCGGTTCGGGCTGGCGCAGCTTTATCAGCTTCGCGGCCGGGTCGGGCGGTCGAATGTTCCGGCGCGAGCTTATCTGTTGACGCCGCCGTACCGTTTATTGACCAATGAGGCGCGCAAGAGACTGCGGGCGATCGAGGCGCATTCCGAGTTGGGCAGCGGTTTTGCGCTGGCAATGAAAGATTTGGAGATTCGCGGGGCAGGGAATATTCTTGGAGCGCAGCAGTCCGGTTTTATCGAGGAGGTTGGTTTTGATCTGTACACTAAATTACTCGAAGAGGCGATTGCCGAACTGAAAGGGGAGGAAGTTCTTGGCCCGCCCGACAGTAAGCTTGAGATCGATATTCCGATATTGATTCCTGATGAATATATATCGATCAGGCAGCAGAAGGTGGAGATATATCAGAAAATCGCCGGGGCGAGAAAACTCGAGGAGGTCGAGCATATTCGCGAGGATGTTGAGGATCGGTTCGGTAAAGCGCCGGCCGATGCGAATAATCTTTTTGAGGCGGCGGCGGTGCGAATTTCGGCCTGGATGAACGATATCGGGCGACTGAAAATCAGGTCGGGGCGGGTTGAGTTGCATTTCAAGGAAAACAAGGTTTTCAGCAGAAAAGAGATAGAAAGCTGGCGACGGGAGGTCGATTATCCGATGGAGTTTTCGATATCCGATAATTCGCTGATTTCAATCGACCTGACGCAGCTTAATATCAACAGCCGCCTGCAGTATCTCCGCGCGATATTGAACCGGATTTAATTAAATGCTCTATTTAAAGCCTGTCGGGAGCTATTGATACGCTTCCAGTAATTTATTTTTATCCGGTAATTCCATTCGACCGTCATCCAAGTCATTCCTGAATATCGACTTGGAACCTTTTATTGTATATATCATAGTCCCCTTTTCGGCGGTCGTACCCATTTCGGATTTTAAATCCTCAACTTTAGGAATTTTATCTGAATCAATCTTATATGTGTTCGTTTCTTCACCTATAATTAATCTGACCAAAGGATGCGGAAACTTACCCTTCCAGCCCGGCTCAATAATTTCATATACATTATCATGAGCACAGGAAACAGCATAATGGTCGGGCGATAATCTTTCGAGATATTCGTACGATGTTCCATGTTTGCTACCGTGATGAGAGACTTTTAAAAATTGACAGAGAAGCTGGTTTTCTTTGGATAAATATGTTAATCCTTCCTCATTGGGATCTCTTTCATCCAGAACCACTTTGCCATTTTTTTTCTTGGTGGGATAGATAAGAAATTTCTTGCGAGGAAACTCTTCCGATACCTTACCCCAGGATTCAAAGTGGGCATCGCCAGCCAATATTGAAACGCCGGTTTTATGACAAAAGCGCAGGATTATAGAACCATTGTTTGCATCAACACCATAAGTATCATATCGGTTGCGTATATCAATCGAGGGAGCCAGAACAAGGATTTCCACGTTGTCGAAATGAAATTCAGTTCCAGATGTTACACGGATGAACTGGATATCCTTATTATCACTTAGAAATTTGAGAATACTCAGATAGCTATCGGTATTATATCGAAAACCGCTGTCCCAGAATTCACGCGGTTTCTGAAGATGAGGAACGTCATTGGCGGCGAAGGTTTCAAGAATTGGCATGAGAGCATTAAGATGGTCGTAATGAGGATGGGTCAAGCAGATAAATTCAAAGATATAGGACAGATTTTCAGAAACGTCCTTTGTCTCAAGTAATTTATCTAATTCAAGACGTAAATCCAAAAAAAGTAAGATATAGTCTCTGACTTTATTTACGATTTCGGTATTATTCTCCTTGCTGCCTGCGTCTACCAATCCAAACCTGACATAGCGGTCACCGTCGATAATTTTATCCGGCAATTCGGCCAGAATGGCATCCCCGTGCCCGACATTGATTATATGGAATCGTAATTCATTATTTTTTATCATTTTTCGTCCCTCCGCTTTCGAGTCCCATAACTTTCCGATATAATTCTCCGGCAAGACTTCGAGCCTGATTGGTGGCATGAATGATAGTTAATTCGGATCCGATTTTTAAAATCCAGAAAACCATATTCTCGTTGAGCGTTACATCCGTTTCAAGCGTTAGGAAATCTTTCAATTCTGCAATGGAAATGTATTCCACAGTTGTTTGCGAAGAATCCCACCATTCCAGCCTTTCAGTCGTAATATCCGCTTTCGCAGCAATCATTGATACAAACTCATCTGAAAATTCTTTGGCGAGAGGGACTTTTTCCAGGCGGGCGACACCGGCATCTCGATCGAGTCGATCAATTGTCCATCGTTCGATCGAATCGATTGGCTGAATTTCTAATATTTTTTTCTCGATATCCGTTTTATTTTTCATAAAACCTCCTTTATTGATTTATCTGGCTGACATTGCAAGCACATTTTTGCTGATCTAACAAATAAAATATAATATCAGGACAAAACGAATTAAATTAAACCAGTCCGGATTTATTTATTATCCGGGGTATGATATTATTAATAAAGAATTGGTTTTAAAATATCAAGGGGAATTTTATAATCGAAAATTTCCAGTTTCCCCCATTGTCTTATAGACTAATGATGGGTGGGCATGGCAGTTTTATGTGGTTTGTGATATTATGAAAATTCCGCAAGTTATTAAGATTAAAAAGATATTTGTTAAAGGCTTGACATTCGGTTTTTGGCATATATATTAGCAAACTGATCGCGGGGTGGAGCAGTCCGGTAGCTCGTCGGGCTCATAACCCGAAGGTCGCAGGTTCAAATCCTGCCCCCGCTATTATAATCCGATGAATATCAATGACTTAGAAAGCCATCATGGACAATAATAACGAATTTTCTAACTGCTTTCTAACAAAATTTTCTAGACTGCCAAAAAACTGATTTCATGCAAAAATCAATCTGTTGATAATTATTTAATTAGCCGTTGGGAAAAATCAGAAAATCAGAGCTTTTAAAATATAGTAATAATCAGAACCCGAGGGTCAGGAGACAAAATTCCTTGACCTCTTAGGGTCGTTTATTTTTATCGAAGAGGCCTTGACGAAAGGCGAAGTGCGTATTAACTTGGGATATGTGCTTGTTCGAATTTTTTGACCACATACACTTTGAAATTTTCGCGGGTGTTTAATCGAGTAAATATATGAATAAGAAGGTCGTAATAATATCGATATTAACAGTTTTGTCCCTCGCTATTTTGACAATGTTTTCTTTTGGTCCTTTGTCGAATATCAGAAAACAATCAAAAATCAATCCGGCATCTCTTAATCCCGTTCAATTGTCTTCGCAAGTGAACAAGTCCCCGCAAAGTCAAAGCAACTCGGACAATAATCTGTTGGTTGGTCTGAATATATACCACAACGTTGATGTTAAGGAAAACTATTATCACGTTTCTATTCCAAAAAGCTGGCAAGTCAAGTCCGGCAAAAATCCCGGAGATTATTTGCTTGATTTCCCCGATGGAAACGGTTGGATTGGCTTAATGGATGTCCCTGATAATACAACCCTGGAATTATTTCTATTAAGCCAGGCAGAACCAAAACTGAAGAAAACGATTTCGAACTATCAAAGATCGGATTATCAGAAAATATCGATCAATGGCAAGGATGGATATGAATTAATATATAGCAGCGAAGTAAATCAGGAAAAGTTAAACACAATAATAGCTTATATTACAGGGCAAGATCAGGCCGGAGTAATATCGTTTAGCACTCCATTAAATAATTTCTCAAACCTCCAACCTGTATTTGACAAAGTAATAAAAAGTTTTTCTTGGCAAAACAAATGAAACAGATATTTCTAGTCATCTCAATAGCGATAATCTGCGTCGGATTGTATCTTAAACTTTTTTATGATGTGCCTGATGCGCAAGAACAGACTAATTTTTTTGTCAGCTGGTTTTTAATTATAATTGGAACCGGCAGTTTACTAATTAATCTATTTTGGAATGCAAAAAAGAAGATTTCTAATCAAAAGTGAATATG
>CAZJLX010000115.1:0-1568 GCA_964546545.1 uncultured Ignavibacteriaceae bacterium
CCACTGAAGGCTTGAATTTGAACTTTAATGTCTCGGCAACCGATCCTGATGCGACGACTCCATCGCTGTCGACTTCAACCCTGCCGACCGGGGCGTCATTTATTGACAACGTCGACGGGACCGGGTCTTTTGACTGGACTCCCGACTTTATGCAGGCCGGTTCGTACACGATTACTTTCTATGCTTCCGATGGTGTCATATCCGACAGTGAAGTGGTCAGTATTACGGTTTACGAGGCCGGAAATCAGACTCCGATTTTGGCGACGATCGGTTCCAGAAATACAACCGAGGGAATAAATCTTAATTTTGATATATCAGCAGTTGATCCGGATGGGACCATTCCGGCAATGTCCAGTTCCACCCTTCCGACCGGCGCCGGTTTTATCGATAATGGTGACGGTAGCGGGACATTTGACTGGACTCCCGGCTTTACACAAAGCGGCAGTTATTTGGTTATCTTTTATGCCAGTGATGTCGGCGGTGAAGCCGATAGTGAAATCGTATCGATTACGGTCAACGAGGCCGGTAACCAAACGCCGATTCTGGCTACAATCGGCACTCAGTCCATTACCGAAGGTTTGACTCTTAATTTTGCCATATCAGCCACCGATCCGGACGGAACCGTTCCGACCCTTACGACTTCGATTTTGCCTTCCGGTGCCGGCTTCATTAATAACGGCGATGGGACCGGTTCTTTTAGCTGGACTCCTGATTACACTCAAAGTGGCTCATACGATGTTACCTTTTATGCCTTTGACGGGGCCGCCACCGACAGCGAAATAGTTACTGTTACGGTCGTTGAAGCAGGTAACCAGTCACCGGTTTTGGCCGCGATTGGCGCTCAGGCAACAACCGAAGGTGTTCTGCTAAATTTTGACATTTCAGCGAGTGATCCCGACGGAACAATCCCCGGTGTCAGCGCCCTGTCACTTCCGACCGGTGCGACATTTATCGATAATGGCGATGGAACGGGAACGTTTGACTGGACGCCGACTTATATCCAGACGGGAACTTATGTGGTTAATTTCCGAGCCTCCGATGGCTTGGTTACCGATAGCGAACTGGTCACAATAACGGTTATTGAGGCGGGCAACCAGCCACCCATTCTGGCGGCCATTGGCTCACAGGCGACATCGGAAAATGTACCGCTTTCATTTGCCGTTTCGGCTGCCGATCCTGACAGTACCATTCCGGGTTTGACAACCTCGACTCTGCCGTCCGGCGCGACCTTTATTGATAATGGTAACGGAACGGGCGACTTCAACTGGACTCCCGGCTTTACGCAAAGTGGTAATTATGCGGTTACCATATATGCATCCGACGGACTGGCGCAGGATAGTGAAGTGGTTGAGATTTCGGTTATTGAAGCGGGCAACCAGCCGCCGGTTTTATCATCAATCGGTGCGCAGACAGTCTCGGAAAATGTTCTGTTAAGTTTCATTGTTTCGGCTACTGATCCTGATGGCACGACGCCGTCGCTGACAACTTCGGTTCTTCCGACCGGAGCAGCCTTTGTAAATAATGGTGACGGTACCGGCAATTTTAACTGGACCCCGAACTATGTTCAG
>CAZJLX010000115.1:1578-7200 GCA_964546545.1 uncultured Ignavibacteriaceae bacterium
AACTTTCTATGCCAATGATGGTCTGGTGCTGGATAGTGAGATCGTACTGATTACCGTCAACGAGTCGGGTAATCAGCCGCCGATATTAGCTATGATTGGCTCGCAGAGCACGATTGAAGGCACGAATTTGAACTTTAATATATCGGCTGATGATCCTGATGAAACGATACCGTCTTTCTCGACTTCAACTTTGCCGAGTGGCGCTTCTTTTATTGATAATGCCGACGGAACCGGAACGTTTGACTGGACGCCCGATTTTACTCAAAACGGTACGTATTTTGTGACATTTTATACATCGGATGGTTCGCTTCAGGATAGTGAAGTAGTTTCGATTGCCGTAACCGAAGCGGGCAACCAGCCGCCGGTTTTGGCCGCTATCGGACCACATAGCACCGATGAAAATGTACTTTTAAGTTTTACGGTTTCGGCGTCCGATCCGGATGGAACCACGCCGACATTGAATACCTCGACTCTGCCGACCGGCGCCGTTTTTACCGATAACGGCAACGGTACCGGTTCATTTGACTGGACGCCCGATTTTACCCAGAGCGGCAGTTATCAGGTGACGTTTTTTGCGCGGGACGGATTGGCGACCGACAGTGAGATAGTCTCAATAACTGTCAATGAGGAAGGCAACCAATCTCCAATCCTGACCGCGATCGGCCCTCGAAGTACAATCGAGGGAATAAATCTTAATTTCTCGGTTTCCGCGACTGACCCCGATGCGACGACGCCGAATCTGAGCACTTCGACGCTCCCGACCGGAGCGAGTTTTGTCGATCATCTTAACGGAACCGGGACTTTTGACTGGACTCCGGGCTATACCCAGGCCGGGCTGTATACCATAACTTTTTATGCCTCGGACGGTTCGGCTGTTGACAGCGAACTGGTTTCGGTGACTATAACGGAAGCCGGCAACCAGTTGCCGGTTCTGACCACGATTGGGAATCGGTCAATTGGCGAAGGTGTCAATCTGAATTTTGCCGTTTCGGCTGTAGATCCCGATAGTACGATTCCAACTTTAACCACTTCAACTTTGCCGACCGGCGCCTCGTTCATCGACAATGCTAACGGGACCGGCAGCTTTAACTGGACGCCCGGTTTCACGCAGGGCGGAACTTATGATATCACTTTTTATGCCGACGACGGGGTCGATTCCGATTCAGAAGTTGTCACGATTACGGTCAATGAGGCCGGTAACCAGGCGCCCGTTCTAAGTACTATCGGACCCCGCAGTACGATTGAAGGAATCAATCTTAATTTCGGCGTCAGTGCCATTGATGCCGATGGTATCAATCCGACCCTGAGTACCTCGACACTACCGACCGGGGCAACCTTTGTCAACAACGGCAATGGCACCGGTACTTTTGACTGGACACCCAGCTATATTCAGAGTGGGACGTACAATGTGACCTTCTACGCCACCGATGGTGCCGCGACCGACAGCGAAATAGTGGCGATAACCGTTAATGAGGCGGGTAATCAAAGTCCGGTTCTGGCGGCTATCGGTTCGCGAAATACGACCGAGGGTCTGCTTCTGTCATTTACTGTTTCAGCGACCGATCCGGATGGTGTTATACCGAGTCTGAGCACTTCGACACTTCCGACCGGAGCGATCTTTGTTAACAATGGTAATGGGACCGGTTCTTTCAACTGGACTCCCAATTTCACTCAAAGCGGCAGTTATCCGGTCACTTTTTATGCGACCGACGGAGCGGTGATCGACAGTGAACAAATAACCATTACAGTCAATGAATCGGGCAACCAGCTTCCGGTCCTGGCGACAATCGGTTCGCGGAACACGACTGAGGGCGTACTGTTAAACTTTGGCGTTTCCGCCTCCGACCCGGACGGTACGATTCCGTCGCTGACCACATCGACACTTCCGACCGGCGCATCATTTGTCGATAACGGAAATGGCACCGGCAACTTCAACTGGACACCTAATTTTACTCAGAGTGGAACATATAATATTACTTTTTACGCCGGGGACGGTTCAGCTACTGACAGTGAGGTAGTCGTAATCTCGGTCAGTGAAGCGGGTAATCAATCACCGGTTTTGGCTTCAATCGGTTCGCAAACTACGACCGAGGGAATGAGTATAAATATTACAATATCGGCTTTTGATCCCGATGCCACCATTCCTTCACTGACGACGTCGACCCTGCCAACCGGAGGCTCTTTTGTTAATAATGGTGACGGGACGGGTAATTTTAACTGGACACCGGTTTATACCCAGGCCGGTGTGTATAATCTGACTTTTTATGCTTCCGACGGCGTTTTAATAGATAGTGAAGTTGTCACTATTACAGTGATTGAGGCCGGAAACCAATCGCCGATTCTGGCCGCTATTGGCGGCCGGTCGACGACCGAAGGTATCAATCTTAACTTTGGTATCTCAGCTTCTGATCCGGACGGTACGACACCGACTTTAAGCACGACCACGTTGCCCTCAGGCGCGCTCTTTATCGATAATGGCAACGGAACCGGGACATTCGACTGGACCCCGGACTTTATTCAGGCCGGTTCATACAATATTACTTTCTACTCCTCCGATGGTGTTCTAGTCGATAGCGAGCGGGTTGCCATAACAGTTTTTGAATCGGGTAACCAGGCTCCGATTCTGGCCGCGATAGGCGGTCGATCAGTAACCGAGGGTAACTTGTTATCCTTTAATATCTCATCATCGGATGCCGATGGTACAACTCCAAGTCTGACCACTTCAACGCTGCCGACCGGCGCATCATTTGTCGATAATTCGAACGGCACCGGAACCTTCACCTGGACGCCCGACTTTACTCAGGTCGGTTCATATAATGTGACTTTTTATGCCTCGGATGGTGCCTTACTTGACAGTGAAATCGTGACTATTACCGTTTTTGAAGCAGGCAACCAGTCACCGATTTTGGCCACTATCGGCCCGCGCGGAACAACCGAAGGAACAAATCTTAATTTCAATATATCGGCTACCGATCCGGATGCGACCATTCCGGCTTTGTCGGCAGTGAATCTTCCGACCGGGGCGACATTCATAAATAATGGCGACGGCACCGGAACCTTTAACTGGACACCGAATTACACGCAGTCGGGAACATACAATGTGACCTTTATCGCCTCTGATGCGTTGGCGGCCGATAGTGAAATCGTTGTCATTAGTATCAGTGAAGCGGGCAACCAGTCACCGGTCTTAGTTTCTATCGGTGCGCGGAATATTGCCGAAGGTCTGAGCCTCAGTTTTGTCGTTTCAGCCTCCGATCCGGATGCCACCATTCCTACGCTGACGACTTCAACGCTGCCGACCGGAGCGACCTTTGTCAATAATGGTAACGGAACCGGTAATTTCGGCTGGACGCCGACCTTTACGCAGGCCGGCACTTATCCGGTCACCTTTTATGCTTCCGACGGTGTTCTGATAGACAGCGAGCTGGTGACTATTACAGTGGTCGAAGCCGGCAATCAGAATCCGGTTCTGGCGGCGATTGGCGCACGGTCAATTACCGAGGGTCTGAATCTTAATTTCTCCGTTTCATCATCGGATCCCGATGCCACCTTACCGAGTCTGAGTACTTCAGCTCTGCCAATCGGCGCGACGTTTACGGATAATAATGACGGCACTGGTACCTTCGACTGGACGCCTCTGTTTACTCAATCGGGCGGATATACTGTTACTTTCTATGCCTCGGACGGTCTCGCCACCGACAGCGAAGTAGTGACCATCACCGTTATTGAGGCTGGTAATCAGCAACCGACGCTGGCAGCTATCGGGGCGCAGTCAACCACCGAAAATATAAATTTGAATTTTGTAGTTAGTGCGTCTGATCCGGATAGTACGATTCCGGGTTTAAGCTCTTCTGCTTTGCCAACCGGCGCGACATTTGTCGTCAATGGCGACGGGACCGCCCAGTTTAACTGGACTCCAAATTTCACGCAGTCAGGCAATTACAGTGTAACATTCTATGCCACCGACGGTCTGGCGACCGACAGCGAGACAGTCGACATCAACGTTGTTGAGGCCGGCAATCAGACGCCGGTATTGGCAACAATCGGTTCGCACGCGACGACGGAAGGTGTTAATCTAAACTTTAATGTTTTGGCGACCGATCCTGATGCCACGATACCATCATTGTCGACTTCATCGCTTCCGACCGGAGCGACCTTCACCGATAACAGCGACGGTACCGGGACTTTTGACTGGACGCCTGATTTCACGCAGAGTGGAACATATAACATAACATTCTATGCTTCCGATGGCTCGGCGACCGACAGCGAAATTGTCGCGATTACGATCAATGAAGAAGGTAATCAGGCGCCAATTCTGGCCTCAATCGGTTCGCAGCCAACGACCGAGGGCATGAATCTGAACTTTAATGTCTCGGCAATCGATCCTGATGCGACGACTCCATCGCTGTCGACTTCAACGCTTCCGACCGGTGCGATGTTTATCGATAATGGCAACGGCAGCGGGACCTTTGACTGGACACCGACTTATTTACAGAGCGGCATTTATAATGTCACTTTCTATGCTACCGACGGTTCGGAGACGGATAGCGAACTGGTAACAATTACGGTAATCGAAGCGGGTAATCAACTGCCGGTTCTGGCCGCCATCGGTGCTCAATCGGTAACTGAAGGCGTCGCACTCAGCTTTGCGGTTTCGGCCTCTGATATTGATGGCCCGGCTCCTCTGTTCAGCAGTTCAACTTTACCGGTCGGCGCTCTTTTAACCGATAATGGTGACGGGACCGGAATTTTTAACTGGACTCCTGATTTCACGCAAAGTGGAATTTATAATATAAGAATTTATGCTACCGACGATAGTGCGGCGGTGGACAGCGAAATTGTTATCATTACCGTTAATGAAGCGGGTAACCAGATACCGACTCTGGCCACGATTGGCTCCCGGTTTGTGACTGAAGGTGTCCTGCTGAGCTTCGGCGTTTCGGCCTCCGATCTTGATGGTACGATTCCAGCGCTGACAACCTCGACCCTGCCGTCAGGTGCCTCATTTGTTGATAACGGTGACGGCTCCGGGTCTTTTAACTGGACTCCCAACTTCACGCAGAGCGGGTCGCATTTTGTGATTTTCTATGCTTCCGACGGTCTTGCCACCGATAGTGAAATTGTGGCTATCACGGTTAATGAGGCGGGAAACCAGGAACCTGTTCTGGCCGCGATTGGTTCGCAGAGTACTTCCGAAGGCATTAATCTTAATTTTGCAGTATCGGCATCTGATCCGGATGCAACAATTCCGGCTTTAACGACTTCGATTTTACCGACCGGAGCTGTTTTCACGGATAATGGAAATGGAACCGGTCTTTTCGACTGGACGCCCGATTTTACTCAGGGCGGTTCTTATGATATAACTTTTTATGCTTCCGACGGTGCCGCTTCGGATAGTGAAATTGTGACGATCACGGTCGGTGAAGCAGGCAATCAGCCGCCGGTTCTGGCCACGATCGGCTCGCGGTCAGCCACCGAAGGTGTTTTACTTAATTTTGTGATAACGGCCGCTGATCCGGACAGCACAATTCCGGTTTTAAGCACATCATCTCTGCCGAGTGGAGCCGGTTTTATCGATAATGGTAACGGAACCGGGACGTTTAACTGGATACCGAGTTATGT
>CAZJLX010000116.1:0-7194 GCA_964546545.1 uncultured Ignavibacteriaceae bacterium
AGCTTGAACCAACTGAGACGAGCCAGTTCATTTCACCACCGCCGATATTTCCAACCGAAACCTGCAAGGTATCGAACTCTGAGCCAAAGATACCGTCGTCACAGACATTGCCACTGAAATAAAGAGTGTCGGGCGTGACCGACATTTCTGGTGGAATTAATGCATTAACATGAATCATCACATCTTCAAAATCTTCGGCTGCCAGATCATCCCGGGCTATAAACCTGACCGTGAAATCCATTCCGGCCATCGCATCGTCGGGATAAAAGAGAAAAAGACCATGCCCGTTACCGGAGTCGACAAAAAAGATTGAATCGGCACTGTGCTGAATCAGAAGTTCGGGGATATCACCATCCGGATCGGAGGCGGTCGGAAGAAGGGTCAGCGTATCACCCGGTTCGACATTCAAAACTCCGGTGGCAATTTCATCAAGAATTGGGGGTCGATTGACGTTAATCACAGTAATCTCAATCGTCTGGAAAACCGAATCGAGACCGTCATCGGCATAAAAGGTGGCGCTATAATGTCCGGAATCATCGTAAGAGGCATCCCATTCAAAGGTCCCGATAAATGTTCCTGTGCCGCCATCACCATTATCGGCAAATGTTGCTTCGCCCGGTAAATCGGTGCTGACCATATAGAGCATCAGTGAATCATCGTCAGGATCGGTGGCGGAAATGGTAAAAGTGCCGATTGTATTTTCATCAAATGAATAATTCTCAATATTGGCCAGAATCGGCTCACGGTTGATGTCGTTAACCGTAATTGTAATTGTTTCATAGACAGTATCAAGCGTCTGAGTCGCCTCGATATAGTCTCTGGCAATAAAGGTCACATCATAGTCTCCGGCTTGATCATAATCAGGCGTCCAGAAAAAGGCACCGTGCCCATTGCCGCTATCGGCAAAAAAAGCACCGGCAGGCATCGGTGAGGCATACAGATCGGGAAAAGTACCGTCGGCATCCGAAGACGTCACATGGATTGTCAGTTCTGAGTTTTCATCGACCTCTCGGTCACCGATCGGATCCAGAACCGGCGGATTATTGGGTGTTTCATTGGTATCGACAATATTCCAGCAGTAGGGTCCGCCGAAATTCGGCGACGGCGGATCAAGGAGCCAGTCGAAAGTAATGGACTGTCCCGCGATAGAATCGATACAGAATGTCCCCGTCTCGGATGACTCAAAATTGAACTGAATGGCAAGTTGCTCGCCCAGATTATTTGGCCAGCCACTATTACTGATACCGGTAAAATTCAGCGAGTCGGGCAGAGCACCATCATAACTCCAGGGGAAAATCCCGAAAAACATTCCCCAGTATGTATCGAAATTGTTGGGATAGGTAATATTTCCGGTCGGCCCGTCGCCTCCGACATCAATATGTGTCACATTAGAAATAGATCCGTCGGGACTGTAAAACGCGAATGGGGTACTATAGGAAAGGCGGTACCCGTTAGTCGGATCGGCAGCGACAACATCATTATTATTATAATAAAGATCAATTGTAAAGGGCGTGTTCAGCGCAACCTGACCCGGCTGCCATTCTGGTGTTGCCTCGACTCTTATGTCCATGGCATGGGCTGTCCCCAAACTTATAAACAACAGTGAGGCCAATGCCAAAATAACCCAGGTTCGTTTCATCTCTACACTCCTATTTTTGCAATTCTTTTTTTTCAACTGAAAAGCCTTATGCAGATACATATACATATCCTCTATCAAAACGCACGGGCGAGACTTCTCCCTGACCCGGGCAAAGGTGAGGTTTGATTTAGTTCCCGGTCCTTACAACCGAAAGTTACTCTTAGCCTTTTTAATGCTTAGCAAAGCGGATACCGGGTATACTCAAATAGTATCTCAACGCAAGTAAACTGTTAAACATCAACCAAATTATTATACTAAATAACCCTGTATTGTCAAGCCAATTGATAGTCAGATATACATAGGCAGCCTGCAAATTTATGCAACTATTTGCCATCCGACTGCTTATTTTTATACTGTTTCATGCTTTTAACATAGAGAATCAGGACAAGTATCAGCGCCCCCAGCAGATCGGCCATAATATCGAGCGGGTCGGATGTGCGACCGGGGATTCGTCTCTGGAAAAGCTCATCGCCGATTGAAAAAAGGGATATAAACAGAAGAGTCAACAAGCCGATAATTAATTCTCGATCGGATATTTTCAACTGCCTGATAGAGCGAAAAACCAGATATGCAAATATTCCATATTCTATCAAATGTATTACTTTATCGAATTTTAATATCTCGAGTTTCGGCTGCTCGTCACCCGGAATCGATGAAAGAAATATAATCAGAGCGGCATATAATATCGCCGGCAGATGGTAGCGGATAAATTTCATTATTTTATTATACAATATATAAACGATTAGTCTACCGAAGATTTTATGATATTTTTAAGCTGCCACTAATCGGACCGGAAGAAAAATTTGTTGACAATACATCGATTAAACTGCTTAAATAATCTGATATTAAAAGGTGGAAGAATATGCCAAAAAAAATAAATATTGAAGAATTGAACACCGCCCCGCATTTGGTGGGGAAAAAGGTTTATCTGAGGCCGATGGCAGCCGAAGAAAACCTGCTGACCTATGCCTGGTTTTTGGCCTGTGATCCGCAATCGCAATCCTGCCATGAGCTGCCTTTGACCACGCCGGAAAATTATATGGATAAAGTAAAAGAGAGGAAATTTGACAGAGAATCCGGACAATTTGTAATTGTGCGGCTCGAGGACAGACAGATTGTTGGCAAAATTATCTATATGCACCTTAATATGTTAAATCGTTCCGCCGAGTTGGGTTATTTGGTCGGCCCCGATTATCAGAGAGAGGGCTATGGCGAAGAGGGTCTCTCTTTACTGATAGGCCACCTGTTTAACGAGTTAAACCTGAACAAAGTATATGCCCAGACCGCCTCATTTAATAAAGCCTCAGTTAAACTGCTGGAATCGCTTAATTTTAAGCTGGACGGGACACTGCGGCAACATCACTACTATAAAGGCGATATGTATGATGATCTGGTCTATTCGCTGCTTAAATTCGAATATGGTCCATAAAAAGAAACGAATCCGACGTATATGGAGTAGTACATTGATTATTCAATATTCAGACAGGCTGGAGGAATTATGCAGGTAAAAGATGTTTTAAAAATTAAGGGCAAAAATGTCGAATGTATTGATCCCACGTTTACGATAAGTGAGGCGCTTAAACATATTACTGAAAAAAAGGTCGGAGCGCTTCTGGTGAAAAAGGGTGAAGAACTGATCGGTATTATTACCGAGCGTGATATTCTCAGATTGATGGCCACGCAGGGCGAGGCGGCTTTTTCTCATCCGGTAAAAGAGATAATGACCCAAAATGTTATCGTCGGTTTGCCGGAAGATGATATCGAACAGGCCGCCGCTTATATTACCAATAACCGCTTCCGACATCTGCCGATAATGGACAACAAAAAGCTCGTCGGGATAGTCTCGATCGGGGATATTGTCAAAGCATTGGCCCATGATTTAAAAGTTGAAAATCGGTATCTTAAGGACTATATTACCGGCAAATATCCGGGATAAGTAATTACCGGTTATATTGTTAAAACCTCTGACGGCGATTTTATAAAACATCGCCGTTTTTTTAAATCAATCCAATTGTTAAAAAATTGCACAATCTGTCGATAAAATCCATTAAATGATTTGGATTTAAATAAATGGGATTTAAGGAGATATCATGGATAAAAAACTGGTAGTCTTTGTCGGTCGCGCTGATTGGGCCGGTTCCTGCAATAGTGTCGTTCAGGCGATAAATTCTGTCGGGCGAATAGAGTGTCGGCATGTTTGTCTGAATCAGCATATCTATGGCTACCCATCCGATATTGTTATTCCGGTTTGTTATATCGACGATCCCAAAAGAGTGGAAGATTACCCCAACGAACTTAAGCAGGCCAATGAGATCTTCGAAAAGGCAGATTTGATACATCTCTGGAATGATCCCCTGCCGAATTTTAAAGGACTTCTGGATATACCGTCCTGGAAATTGAAATCATACACTTTCACCGGCTCTCTATACCGTGAATATCATAGGGAGATAAATGCCCACGCCAACCGGGACGGAATAAAGATGGTCGTTCAGGATCCGACCTTTCGTTTTCCCGATGAAATAGAATCGGAGTTCATTCCCCATGCGGTTAATACCGAACTGCTCAAACCGATACCGTTTGATCAAAAAGAGCCTAAAACATTGGGCTGTTATACTCCGCTGCATCGAAGTACGACCGCTCGTCAGGATATTGCCCAACTGAAAGCGGTACTACAGGAGGAATTCCCTGATTGGTGCACAACTATGGGTCAGGTTACGCTCTGGCAAGTCCGCATGAAGGCTCTTGCCAAATGTATGTTCTTCTTCCAGAATATGGATACGGTCGTTGGAATTTTCGGTCGCTCGGCGCTGGAAGCGGCGTCGATGGGCGTGCCGACTTTCAGCTTTATCTCGGATAAAGCCAGAGAGATGTCCGACGGAAGAATCGGTGACCCGGCTATAATTCATACCAGTCGCGAAACGGTCAGAGAAGTCCTGCGGAAAACTCTGCACAGTGATTATGAGGAGCTCTCGACTAAAGTTCGTGAGTGGGTAGTGAAATATTACGGTTTTCCGACCATAGGCGAATATTACACAAAATACTTTGAAAAACTGCTCGAAAGACCAACATCAAAAAAACTGACCTTACAATCGCCAAATCCAGCTCCACAACCAATGCGACAACCGGTACGAATCGACATTTCGCCGGGCCGACAATCTCAATTTTCGGAAAAAGTCGGGCGCAATGATCCCTGTCCCTGTGGCAGCGGAAAGAAATACAAGAAATGCTGTTTGCTGACAAAACCGAGCACGGTTTCGTGAAAAATATATTAATAATTCTGTGGAAAAATCGAGATAGTCTGTCTTAAGGAGATATTATGCCATCGAGCAATCCGGATCAGATCAACGAAATAATGCAGATTGTCTTAAAATTGATACCTGATTCTGTTTTGGATATCGGATCCGGTTTTGGTAAGTACGGTTTTCTGTGCCGCGAATATCTGGAGATTTGTTACGGATCCGATCAATATGGTGACTGGGAAAAAAGGATCGATGGTATCGAGATATATGGGGATTATATCACTCCGCTTCAGAAACAGATCTACAGTAATTTATATATTGGTGATGCCAACGAAATTTTGCCCAAGCTCGATTACGTCTACGACCTTATCCTGCTTATCAATGTTATGGAACATTTCAGTTATGACAACGGGATACGGCTTCTGGAGCACTGCCGCCTTAAGGCTCTGAACCTTATTATATCAACGCCAAAAAACGTAAAATCCAGCGGTGTCGGCAAGTACGGCAACATCCATGAAACGAACCGTTTCCAGTGGCGAGAAGAACATTTCGGGCTGTTTCCTGACAAGTACATCGTGCATAATCCTCGAAAATTAATTTACTGCATCGACAATACGATGGGTCTGCCCCGCGAGAATCATCCTCTCAAATCGATTTATAAGGAAAAAGATGCCGATTATTATGATAATGTCTATACCGAAAAATATGATGCCGAACGTTACAAAAATATCTATCAAACCGTTCTGGATTGGCTGCATGAGGCACAATGTCAATCGATCCTTGAAGTCGGGTGTGGCTGCGGTGATTTGGCACGGTTAGTAACCGAAGAAAATTTCGAATATTCAGGTTTTGATTTTTCAGACATGGCTTTGGAGCAGATAAAGAATAAAAGCATTAAAACGGCGGAGAAGTGCCATCTCGGTAATGCCTATGATAAAGAAAATTATTCCGGCGATTATGATACGGTTATTGCAATTGAAGTAATGGAACATCTTGATGATCTGAAAGTGCTCAATAATATCCCTTTTGGCAAAAGAGTGATTCTCTCTCTGCCAGATTATATGGCCTGGTCGCATCTGCGGACCTATAAATCGGAAAAAGAGATCAGGAGTCGCTTTGAAAAATTTATAGATATATCAAGGATTGTATCCTTTACCTGGGCCGAAGACAGTCGTTTTTTTCTGACGGGAGAATGTCAGCCCCACCCCAAAGAAAGGCTGAAAATATTTCTTCTGGAGGGTGTAAGAACTGCAGTCAAAACGCAAACGGACAATAATGAGACTCCAAAAATCGAATCGTACTCCAACTAAAATAATTCCCGGGTTTTTGCCCGGGAATCTTAATCACAATATTCATCATGTTTTATCAAGGGGCGGTTTTGTGTCATGCCCGGGACAGATTTCGACTGCCTTCGCAACAATGAGCGACGGGGCGTAATGAATAGCGTTTCATTTGTCCTCCTTAAAGACAGTTAATTGTTCCATATTTCGGGCTTTCCTCCCGGTTACTTCTTCTCTTCTTTGGGCGGGCAGCAATCGGAATCGGACTTATCGGTCGTGCAGCAACAGCGAGAGATCACCTCTTTGAAGTTTTTGCCGGTAATGTCGATCCGTATCCCCTCTTCGATTTCCGTAAATTTGATATTGCAGCATTCCTTTTCCATTTTGATTCACCTCCTTTGAGAATTTAAAAGTTCGGTCAACAAACATCTCATCACACCTATACTCCATTCTATATATGTATATATGCAAATATATCTATATTTGTTTCAAAAAAAAGTTATTTTTTTGTTTTTCGGGACTTTTTTTCTTTTGGAGCGCCTTTACGGGGCTTTTTCAATTCCAGGACAGGGATTTCCAGGCAATCGCAAAAGCCGCAGCAGCAACTTCCGACCGATTGCTTATTCAGGCTGTAAAATACCTGTTGGCCATCTCGACGGTCAAAGACCACCTCTGCTTCTCTTAAAATACTTAGATGCCGACTGACTGTCGGCTGCGAGAGGCCAATTTTATCGACGATTTCATTGACCGTTAATTCTTTGCCGGACAATAGCATAATTATTTTCAGCCGCGACGGGTCGCCAAAGGCCTTAAAATATTTGCTGAATTTTTTTTCGTTCATTGCATAGCCAGCCAATTATCCGGATATTTCAAACCGTATTTAATTATCCACATATATTTATAATACTATTTATCGGAATAAGTGTCCAATTGTCAATATTTTTATTTGATACGCAAGCAGGATTATTTTTGAATAAAAATCAATTCGGTGCGATATAACCGCCATAAAATAATCGGGGTGAGAGGATTTGAACCT
>CAZJLX010000117.1:0-1019 GCA_964546545.1 uncultured Ignavibacteriaceae bacterium
GCGATTGCGGCTTACAATAAATCGGCCGCAATCAATGGTGATTATTATAATACACAATATAGCCTGGGACAGATATACCAGTCTCAGGAAAAACATCAAAATGCCATTAATGCTTATAAAAAGGCGGTAAAAATTAAACCGGACAGCTACCGGGCGCTTTATAATCTGGCCGTCTCCGTCCAGACTCTATATCAGGATGATGAAACCAAAATCGATGAGGTCATTTCCAGCTGGAAGAATTTTCTGAAAATCGCCAAGAAAAATCAGAAGGCAGTATCGTACGTATCTCAGACCGAGGAACTGATAAAGCAGTTAGAGGAACAGAAGGCCTTTTACAAAGAAGAAAAAGCCTCGGAATTTTAACGGACAATTGATGCAAAAACCGGCCGCTGGCCGGTTTTTTAATATACCTAAATCGGGAAAAGCCCTTTGCCGAAAAAACCTCAAACGCCGCTGAATATCACCAAATGGTCATTGCTCTTTAATATATTTCTCTTTTTCCTTAAACTACTGGCCGGAATATTCGGCCGTTCTCAGGCATTGGTGGCTGATTCGCTTAACTCACTTTTGGATATTGTCGCCAATATCGTCGTCTGGCTCGGCATTAAAATCGCCGGTCGGCCGCCGGATAAAAGCCACCCTTATGGTCACGGCAACGCCGACACTCTCTCTGCTGTTTTTGTGGCCCTGGTCCTGCTGCTTACCGGCGCGTATATCGGTCGTGAATCGATACATGCAATAATCGACGGACATTATACTCAACCGACCTGGCTGGCGACCGGTGCGGCGCTCCTGACCATTATTATTAAGGAAATTCTTTACCGATGCACTTACAAAATCGGCATCGAACATAAATCGCCGGCAGTTCTGGCAATAGCTGAAGATCATCGTTCCGACGCGGTCGTTTCCGCCGGCGCTCTGGTAGGCATAATTGTTGCCCAACTGGGCGTGCCGGTTTTGGATCCTATCGCCGGTTTGTGGGTTGCTTTGTTTATTTTCAAACAGGCGATTAAATTAAT
>CAZJLX010000117.1:1029-2866 GCA_964546545.1 uncultured Ignavibacteriaceae bacterium
TCATCAATGAGATGTTCAACGCCTGGGCACACTTTAAATTAATTCGTGAAAATGTACAGACTTTAATGGTCGCCTCGCCGGGATCATCGATGGAAAGCGAAATTAAGAATTTCATCGGAAGCTGTGAGGGGGTCTTACGAGTCAATTGGCTTAAGGGTCGACGGATCGGCTCCGGTTTTTATCTCGATACGGCGGTGGAGGTTGATGCCTCGATCACGGTTAAACAGGGACATGATATTGCGGACGAAATTCGTCGGGCGGTACGCGAAAAATTCGATGATGTTATTGATATCCTGGTGCATATCGAACCCAGTCTGGAATTTAAAAAATAACAAAGAGTCGTTAAGCCATATTAATCGGTATAAAATCCTCCAAAATCCTTGACAAATTCGATTTGACCTTTTTATATTCGATACGAGAGAGTTCTTCTTTGGGACCCCTGGATTTAATCAGCGATCCCCTCTAAATCCGGCCAAAGAAAGCTCTCTTTAATTTTACAGTGCATCAACCTGCTTATTAATCGAGTTATTTGTACCGGGCGATATTATTACAGACTCCAATCAACATCCATTTTATCTGAAATAATTAACTTGCAAGATATCGGATTTACCTTATCTTTAATAGGACAGTTCTAATTTGGGAGATAATGATATGACCTCACGAATTTTTCACCAAATTTTATTTCTCCTTATTTTAATTATGTTCGCCTTTACCGGTGCATATTCTTCTGATAATTATTTACCGGATTATGGTTATGATAAGATTCCTGGCGTGAGTCTCGCCGATTCATCGCAATATCTTAATATTATTGACAGCGTCCTTTCAGCGAACCGATCATATACACCTGATATTATTAAATCAAAGCTCCAAAGAAATGACCCGGTGATTGAGTTTGTCGGAAGCGGTATGTGGGGCGGGATACTGGATACCGAAGTTGACGGAGATTTAATCTATGCCCTCAATTTGCATGGCCTTCAGATATTTGATATAAACGATATTTCGGCGCCTATAAAAAATATTCCGATAGAAAACGGTGCTTATTCCGATTTAGCATTTCTGGAAAATAAAATTCTCTATCTGGGTCGTGGCGACAGGGTGGTTATTTATGATCTCAGCAATGATCCGCTCAATCCTGAACTGCTAAGTACAATATACCTGCCGGTCGGTTGTATGGAACTTATAGTGCAGAATGATCGTCTGTACCTCGGACGTATTACAACGGCATCATCCGGTATCAGTCCCGAGCCGTCACTCTTCATATATGATGTCTCAGATCCGGCAGCGCCACATTTAATCAGCAGCTACTCCCCTCCTGCAACCAACAGCTGGGATCTGCGCCGGTTTGTAATCATCGATGACAAAATATATGCAATGAATAATCAGCTTGGCATTCTGGATATTATTTCGATCGCCGATGAAACCGATCCGGTGCTGCTTCATCGTTTCGCTTTGCCGGCGATGGCCTGGGATGTTGGTTATCTGGATCCATATCTTATCGCCCTGACCAATAGCGGAATGGCCATTTATGACCTACTGGATCCGATCAATCCGAATCTGGTCTCAATCTACCCTTCCACCGGTAACTGGGTTTGCGAACCGATTGGTGACCGGCTTTATGTCCGGAATACCGAACAGGTCAGGATTTATGGAGTATTTGACAAGGGATATATCGAGGAAATCGCCAATTTCGATTCCCGGCCAGGCTGGTATTCGGCAACTGTCAGCGGTTATCGTCTGCTGGCACCTTCTTATGTATACGGCTTCGATATTTTCGATCTTCGAAATCTCGATTCTGTCGTGACGATTGATTCCTATCTGACGCACTTTTTCAATTTTT
>CAZJLX010000117.1:2876-7180 GCA_964546545.1 uncultured Ignavibacteriaceae bacterium
GATATAAATGATGATTATGTTTATACCTGTCGGAATCAAAGTGCGACGGCCAGTGCTATTCAGGTTTGCGATGTCAGCGACAAACAAAATCCGCTATTTGCGAACAGCGTTACCGGCGCTACGGGGCTGGATATAAAAATTGTAGACAATAATTTATATTTTGCCAATGAATCGCAGAACTGCGGTCTTATGGCTTATGATATCACGCAGCCCGATTTACCGGTTGAAATCTGCCGTAAATATATCGGCTCCAAGAAAGTACTATTGCACGACTCCCTGATCTTCGTACCATCCGGTCATAAAGGGTTGTATATCTACGATACGCATGCCGGTACATGCCCGGAAGCAGTGTCGCATATCCCCCAGGAGTTGCCCGGCCATAATATCGAGGCGGCCTGTGTCGATGATAATTATATCTATATGATGGAAATTAACTTAGATTCAATATTATCGGAAGGTCTGCATCAATACCTTCGGATATCCGACTATTCCAACCTTGAAGAACCGTTTACGACGGCCATGATTTACGATACGACAATTATACCGTTTTTTACTGAAATGGTTGTTGAGGATGGTTTGGTTTATATCGCTTACGCCAGACTCGGCCTGGTGATATTCGATGTGCATGACCCGTATAACCCGATTAAAATAGGTCGCTATGCGCTGTTTCCGGGAGATGATGACTTACCTTACGAATATACCTCTAATCTGGCCAAAAAGAATTCGCTAATCTTTCTTGCGGTAAACGGTTCCAATTGTATCCAGGTTCTGGATGTTTCCGATCCCACTTCGCCGGTTCTGGTTGATTATTACCAGATGCCCGCAGAGATTCGTAATCTCGAAATCCGGGACAATTATCTTTATTCGGTCTGCTTTAGCGGTATGTATATCCATCGTATAAATTCAATCTGTGGAGATGTTAACGATGACGGCAATCTGAATATTTTTGACGTGACTTATCTGATTGGCTTTTTATACGGCGGCGGTCCGCAACCGGAGCCTATTGAGCACGGCGATGTCAACAGCGATTCGGTTATTAATATATTTGATATAACGTACTATATTTCGTTCTTATATAAAAACGGACCGGAACCGAACTGCCCACAATCAGAATAAAAGCAGACATTACAATAGACAAAGGCCGGGAGAATCTCCCGGCCTTTTTATTTGGAATTAACGGCGCGTCATACTTTATAGATAAACAGAACTTTCAATTGACGAATCCTATTTTGTCGAAAACTCCACCCGCTCAAAATCGGACCAGTCCACCATAATCTCATCATCTTTGTTAAAGATAAAAATACCTTTATTATCATTATCAATATCGTTGGAACTGCGGAGCTTGAAACTCCGGCCATCTTTAAGCGTAACCGTGCTGGAGCGATGCGATGATTTCTCAATTGATTCAATGAAACTAAATTCGATATCGAATTTGACGTTATGATAATCACCATCCAAGATTTCCCACGTGAATTCCTCATCATCATCCCATTTTATCTCACCCTCAAATTTATTGCCATCCTCAGTGTAAACCGTACCGTACAATCTTCGTCCGCCGTCAAAATTATCATAGCGAGGACCCTCCGGCGGATCGGTAAAGGTCGCCATCTCAAACTCGCTCCAATCGACTATGATCCGTCCCAGATTCGGATCGGAAATGACTATTCCCCGATTGCCGCTGTCGATATCATTGGAATCATCAAGGCGCATACTTTTGCCGCTTTTTAGCGTCACAATCGCCGAGGCCGATGAACGCCGCTCAATTGATTTGATTTTACCGAATTCAATTTTACGCTTACGGTTTTTCTCCCGTCCATCCAGAATATCCGTATCAAAAGCCTCATCCATATCCCAGCAAATAAATCCGGTATATTCGTCACCCCGACGAATAGTCACTGTCCCGTAAAGCCGCTTGCCGAATCGGGATTCCTTTTTGGGAGGATTTATAAAATCAATCCGGTCGATATCATCCCAGTACATTTCAACTATTCCCTCGTTCGGATCGTCGATTAATATCTCACGATTATCGGTTCCGATATCGCCGGAACCTCCCTTCAATTCAACATCTTCGCCTGATTTTAATTTAAGCTCGACTTCATCATCCCCGACCGGAATCAGTGTCTGAATATGTCCCATCCTAATCCCGGATTGAGCCTCATTGACCCAGTTATTAAAATAACCATTATCCTCGGAGTAAACCGTCAATCCGAATATTTTCACTTCACGGCCGCGATCGTAATCTCGTCGACCGCGACGGACACTGCGCTTTTCTCTATCCAATCGTTTATTGCCGTCAAGAATATCATCCCATGACGCTTCATTTTTATCCCAGCGGATAAAGCCCTCTATTATTTCATCATCCACAGTATAAACTTTTCCATATAATTGGTCGGCCTGCAAAGAGCCACCGAAAGTAAGATAACAGAAAGCCAAGGCCATTCCCAAAATGGCGGTGAATGTTTTCATAATGATTCTCCCCGGTTACATATTTTCTCTTTAAATAGATTTGACGGAAAATCCGCGAAAATGTTTCAAATCAATGCGGTATATTAACTAGCGGCAATAATAAACGGCTTAAATCATTATTTTAGCAGGACCATTTTTCTGATTTCGCGGTAGTTTTCGCAAATTAGACGGCAGAAATACATACCGCTCGGTGCCGTTTGGCCGTTTTCAAGAAAGCCATCCCACTCAAGAAAATGGCGCCCCGGAGCCAGATCACCCTCAAATATTATATCCACCTGTTGCCCGAGGATATTATACACCGCCACATTTACCGGCATCAATCGGGGCAAATATATCTCGATGTTGGTGCTGCTGTTAAACGGATTCGGATAATTCTGATTCATAGACGGCGACACTGGCAGTACATAATTATTAGGATCGATGACATCGGTCGGACTGCCGATTATCAGATCGCCGCCGATTGTAATCGGGACTTTTTTATTTTGGGACTGACCCAAAATATAAGCTGCTGAACTGTCGGACGAAGCCGTATCGACATAATTAAAAGCATCTATTCCACCGCCGCTGAAAAACAGATTGGCCAGATGATATGTTCCCGGCGGAATCAGACTATCCGGATATATATCCATAACATAAAAACCGATTTCGCCTGTACCGGATTTATCACTGCCGGTTAAAAAGTCGACAAATGATGGCAACGCCGCCGCGTTTGCGGTGATTGAATCCAGTGTGGCCGTAGATATGTCATATGCCAAAGGAATATAGCCTCCGACCGAAGCGCCTTTTAAATTAAGATAAAGAGGCATCACACCTGTACCACCGGCAAAGATATTACTATTATAAAACCTGATCGTATCGCCGGATAAAAGATTTATGTCCACCGGAACCATAATCTGCTTGTTAAACGAGGCGCTGTCATAAATAGTAATTGACGAAGTAAAAGTCCCTGTCCCAAAGGTCGAAGTTTTAACCGTCACGCGAATCGTATCGTAATCACCCCCGGAATATTTATCAAGCTCCAGCCAGTCATCCTCGACAACAGCGGTCCAGTTCAGACTGCCTGCCCCCAGGTTTACGATTTCCATCTCTCCGAAAAGCGTATCATCCACCAGCCCTGATAAATTCATGGCGGCGGTCCGACATTCAAGATATGGAAGGTTGCCGACCAGTTCGAGATGCACCCAGGACGTTTCCGGTGAATTGACAGCCTCGTCGGAATAGATAATAATCGGCTCATAATAATTGCCGTACTGCAAGCCGGATATATCGACCTGCACCGCGATATCTTCCCCATCGGAACCGGAATTCGATTCGATTAAAAACCAGTCGGAATTTTCTTCGGCGGTCCAGTTTAGGACCCCCTCCCCGATATTATTAACAGCAAATATTCGACTTTCCGGATTGCCTATTTCGGCCAGAACTTTAAAATATAAAGTGTCCGGGGTGATCTCCATGATTGGAGCCGTTACCGTTAGTCTGACCCGGATAACTTCCGATGAATCATTATGTTCCTCATCTATCAGTCTGATCCCGGAATTGTATATCCCGTATGTTAACGTATCGGATACGATACTTATCGTAATTGTATCCGGGGTTGTTCCCGATATCGGCGTCACGACCAGCCAATCGTCAAGCGTCTCGGCTCGGTAATTTATTTCACCGATACCGGCATTATTCAGGATTGCTGTTTGCGAAATCGGCAGACTTCCACCCTGCAAAAATCTGAATTCAAGTTTATCAGGATCGGGCAGTAAGGATGGTTCATTATACTGTATAATCGATAAGTATATATCAAAATTATCATTACGCGAATCGGCCCAACAGTAGTAAAATTTATA
>CAZJLX010000118.1:0-7143 GCA_964546545.1 uncultured Ignavibacteriaceae bacterium
TGGCATCAAACTTTTTTTTGGTTCGAGAAAGAGTATATCCCAGCCAGCCGGTCAACCTTCCAAAATTTTTCTTAAGCAAAAACTCGGCCCCATAAGACCGGCTTTTGCCGAAAACAAGTTCCGCCTCGACATATTCATTAAAGAAAATATCGGCTCCGTTTTTGTAATCCACCTGGTTTTTTATATCCTTATAGTATATTTCGACCGACGCTTCGTAGCTGTTCTCATAAAAATTTCTGAAATAGCCAAGCGAGATTTGATCGGAGATTCCCGGCTTGATAATATTTGTACTCGGATGCCAGAGAGAGAAAAGTGACATCGAAGCCGATGAAGTCAGAAGATGAAGATACTGCTTGTTGCGATTGTATGATAGTTTGGCCGAATTCGACTCATTGAATGTATACCTGGCAGTCAGACGTGGTTCGAGACCACCGTAATATTTTATCAACTCCCCGCTTTGATAATCCGCCGAATCGACAGGATTACCATCATTATCGAAATTATAAACAAAGCCGGGGCCATAAACACCAAATCCCGAATAACGTAACCCGTAGTTAAGACCGATATGTTCGGTTATATCATACTCATGATTGAGATAAACGGCATTTTCAAAAGCATATTTTTCTTTTATCTCTTTGGCATTAATCGTGTTTCCTTCACCAGCAGATATCTGCCCCGGAAGAAAGTTATAGTAAATGATATTAAAACCGAATTTCAACGCATGGTTGGGATTTATGAAATACTGATAATCCTGCTTCAAACAAACATCTTCAATCGAAGAGTGCACATCAACTATATCATCGGCGTTAATAATACTGGCCGAGTAGTCAAACTGGCTGTATATAAAGGTCGAATTTAGAAATATTTTATCGCTGAATATATGGTTCCATCTTAAGGTTGCGGTCTTATTGCCCCAGTCAATCCCGAATTCATCTTCATAGCTAAAAACATCGCGACCGAAATATCCGGAAAGAAAGATACGGTCATTAAAACCGAGACGGTAATTAGTTTTCAGATTTACATCATAGAAATACAGGGCCGATTTATTAATATTTTCATCGCTCGAAAGTTTTAAAAAAAGGTCAAAATAGGTTCGTCTTCCAGACAACATAAACGACCATTTGTCCTTTATAATCGGCGCCTGAAGAGTCAATCGCGAGGATATCAGACCTATCCCGCCGAGGGCAGATAATTTTTTGGAGTTGCCCTCCTTCATTTTCATATCCAGGACCGACGAGAGCCGTCCGCCATATTCCGATGATGCGGTTCCTTTTATCAACTGTATATCCTTGATGGCATCGGAATTAAAAATAGAGAAAAAACCAAGAAGATGCGAGGCATTGTAAACAATTGCCTCATCCAAAAGAACAAGATTCTGATCGCTTTCGCCCCCGCGGACATGAAAACCGGATTCTCCTTCCCTGACCGATTTCACTCCGGGCATCAACTGAATAGTTTTCATGATATCCTGTTCACCGAATAATACCGGTATATCCCTGATTTTTGTCGGTCGAAGTTTAATAGAGCCTGTTTCGGTCAGCCTGATATTTTCATTGGCCATCTCCGCTGTTACGCTTGTCGGTTCCAGAACAACCGGCTCCTCCGACAGTTCAATATTGCGCGAGACATTCTCAGACAGGGACAGATTAATCTCAATCGTCTCATAACCCATCATGCTGTATCTGATCGTGTAATCGCCGGATGGAATAGTAAGGGAATAAAATCCGTAAACGTTGGAACTTGCCCCGGTCTTCAGCTCTTTAATGTAAACACTTGTCCCGATAAGTTCTTCGCCGGTGGAAGCATCTCTGACATGGCCGCTAATGGTATATTTGTTTTGCGCCCAAGTGATACTTGCACAAAACAGCAATATCATCAATAATATGATCCTTTTCATTCCATCCCGGCTTCCGATGACTCGGACAACGATATTTAATATGTTTTTTATACGGCTGTTATTTATTCTTGTTCCCGAACCGACTCATTAGTCTATTATCATCAATTAGACGGTTAAAGTCAATAATATCCTTTGACCGCTTATCAAGATTTTTATTTCCAGCGACAATCATCGAATATATATTAGATTTATGAGAACAACCAAACGACAACGCCGGGCAATGTCGGATGTCAACTATGATCTATTCGCGCTCGTCAGTCCCCTGAACATAGCCGAAAACAGAACAAATGCAAATGATAAAGCAGTCCGGGAATCGTTTCCTGACCTGCCATCTGAAGTCGAGCTGTACCGTTTGTTTGATCAATTCAATTGTGAATATTTCGGTGGAAGATTGCCGCGAGTGGAAATTGCATATTCCGACCGAATGCTCAATGCCGGGCAGTACACACCCTCGAAAAGAGAAATAAAAATCGGTCGGAAATATCACCGGATATTTTCGGACGAAATAGAAGATACGCTAAAACATGAAATGATACATCTGGTTCATTTTAATCATAGCCGCAAATTTAAAGAGATGGCGCTAAAAATCGGCGCCTCGGTGAGGGCGAAAAGTCACCCGGATTTAAGAACTAAGTACAAGTACCTTTATGTCTGCCCCGATTGCGGGAAAGAATACCCCCGCCGAAAACGTCTGCGTATGGCCTTCTGCGGCAGTTGTTGCAAAAGCAAAAACTTTCAACCCAAATATAAACTTAAATTAATCGACTCGCAGGCAAAGAAAAAACAGAGTTGATTAATTAATCGGAATTATACAGCTTCTCCCCGTTTTGATCGACAACCGATACCGAAACATCTATACCGCGACGAACCGAAGCGGTCACCACGCAGAAATCTTCAAATATCTGAATACAGCGCTCGATTTTTTTCTCCGGTTCCCGATCCAGATCGACAGCTATTTCGACAAAACTCGAACTGATACGTAAGCGTTTGTTGTCGTCACGTATCAGTTGGGTCGTCACCGTCGTTTTAACACCATGCGTATCCACCCGCGCCCGATGCAGGCAAAAAAGCAGCGAAGCCGAGAGACAATTTCCGATTGCGGCCGACAATACCCGTGAGGCGTTGGGTCCCTTATTGGCGCCGAGCGGTTCCGGCTCGTCCATCAGAAGCTGCATATCATCATCAAATTTAACAAGAAATTCAAGTCCTTTGGTTTGCTCCAGGGTAACTGATACGGATTTGACTTCTTCCATTAATCCTCCGGCACCTTTTATTCAATTGGTTCGAACACATTAAAAAGTCGGTCGACAAAATCGGCTTCGGAAACCGCCCCTTCGATAATTACTTTGTCGTTAATAACCGTTTTGGGTATTCCCCGCACGGCATATTTGGCGACCAGATGCGGGAACTCGCCGATCTCAATCATATCGGCGCTGATATTGTCATTTTCCAGCGCACAGGCATGTGCCAATTGGACAACGGTCGGACAATATGGACAGGTTGGTGAGACAAATACCTGAATATGCAGCGGCTCGGTTATTGTTTTGAGCTTCCTGCGTGATTTCTCCGACAGGCCGGAATTATTGGTCGAAATTGCCACAATGGTATCTAACAAGGATGCGAATTCATATCCGGCCGGAATACCGAAATATCGAATCCCGTAATTTTTTTCACCCAGTAATATGGTCGCGGGGATTTTATCGATATTATATTTTTCGGCGACAATCCTGTCTTTTACGAAATGATAAACTTCCACCGACAGTTTGTCCGACAGAGCGGTCAGATCCTCCATCATTTGACGAGTGTTCTGACAGAACATACACTCCATTTCCTGAGTGAAATTGATAATTTTTACCTGGCTTATAAGATGGTTGAGCTTTTCCCTGATGGCCGGCTTATCTTTGTCTTTTATAAAGGACATAATATTGCCTCCGCCATTTGTTATTCTTCAAATAAATATATTAATTAAATCATAGAATTTCCAGAAATTTCATCACCACCTTGGCTGAATTATTGGCAGCCACATTAAAAAATAGTTGAATCTCTTCGGCGGCTGATTCCGAACCGGAGCCGCCGGCCAGATCGGAAGCGGACCGAAAGCCGATAAAAGGAATATTATTGACTAAACAGACCTGCGCCACCGCCGCGGTTTCCATGTCGGTCGTAAGGGCGTTAAAACGTTTGGAGAGCCATAATCTTTTTCCGACCTGGTCAATAAATGAATTGCCGCTGACCCCAACCCTACCGATTTTGATAGAGGGCACTCTGGTGCCGATACTGTCGAAAATAAATTTTTCAGCGGCCAGTTTTTGTGCGAATGATAAAAGATTTTTATCGACTTCAAAATACAACAACCGGGCCAGAGAATCGTTAGCGGCATCGTAGATCTGAATAGTACTGACCGAAAAACTATCGGCCCCATAATACCCCTTATCGTGAGTGGCCCATTTTTCGGGAATAACAATATCGCCGATATGAACCGAACTGTCGATACCTCCGGCGATTCCGGAAAATATGACCGCTTTGGGATTGTATGTATCAATCATTTTCTGCACCGTCATAGCGGCATTAGTCATCCCGATTCCCGACTCGGCCAGAATAATATCTTTTCCTGATAACTCCCCGTCAAGAACTTCGCGGCCGAGAAGAGTATCTTTCTGTACCTCTTCCATTTTTTCGGCCAGCAGCATCCCCTCTTCGTCGAAGGCATAAAGGACCAGATAGGGCCGCTCGCACTCACTCCACTCGGCGCAGCCGGAGGTTAATAAAGCAAGGATGAATCCAAAAAATAACGAACCAGTTTTGACTTTATACTTATAATTGTTAATTTTGTGATACATAGATCTTTCCCTATTTGAAAATCCGAATAATAATACCCCCGCCGGGAATCGAACCTGGATTACCGGCTCCGGAGGCCGGTGCGTTATCCGTTACACCACGGGGGCATTGAATCATTTAATAGTATATAACCGATAAAAATTACTATAAAATCAAACCAAAGTCAACTTAAGATTGAGGGGCATACAGAGACAGGCCGAAGACCTGTTTATCACACCCGGCAGAATTTTCATCTGCCGGGCTATAGCTTGAATCCTTTTTACTTGGAATCAAAGATTATCGGGAGGCCATCTTCGGAATTGCCAATAATAATTATCTTTGTATTCGGTGACTCGGCCAGATTCTGAGTCGTCTCAATACCTTTCCATGTCAGAAGCTGATTAGTCAGACCATCAGCGACGATTTTCTGGAAATCAGAGATACCTTTCGCCTCGATCCGTTTCCTTTCCGCCTCCTGCGTTTCTTTTAACAGGACAAACTCCATCTGCTGGGCGGCCTGATCGGCGGCCAGTTTAAAATTAATCGCCTCGGTAATCTTAGGCGGCAGAGTTACATTACGAATAATAACATTTTCGACATTGATAAATTTCTTGGACGTTAGGGTCTGCATTTCGGTCACAATTTCGTCGGCGATTGCTTCCCTTTTGGAGGAGTATATTTCCTCCGGTTTGTATTTGCCGACGACTGCCCGCGCCACACCTCGAAGAGCCGGCGCCACGGCGACATTAAAATAATTTTTCCCGACCGTTATCTGTAGCGAATCAAGCTTATCCGGTATCGGTCGAAACCAGATGGTTACTTCGAGACCGATCGAGGCTCCGTCGGCGGAAAGGACATGCAGATCCTCCCTCTTTTCGTCAAGCTGGATTTTATATACAAACATGGAATTCCACGGCAAATGCCAGTTGAATCCTTCGGGGTAAATCCGGCCCATTTCGGTTCCAGCGCCGAATTTGGAATAAAAAACACCTTTATGTCCCGACGGAATCTGAGTCCCGCATCCGATAAGACTTATCGAAAAAACGGCGACAAGCAGAAGCATTAGAAACGTTCGGGATTGATTGTTAAAATGGGGCATAAAACCTCCTTGTTAAATAAATGATTGATTTCCTTTTCAAGTTGGAATTAACGGAATGATAACGATTATATCAATAAAAAAGAAAAAATTAAAACTGAACCTTATAAGGTATGACCATATCATTTTGCTGCAAAAGAGTTGTATCGGCGGTCAACGGATTGGTCGAAAGGGTGTCAATCAGCGTATCGATCGGTCCGACAATCGTAATCAGGCGATGAAAAATGTCGGTTGAAGTCGGTATACGCCACTCGGAATTGACGAATTGCCGTCCGCCACTTGAAGTTTCGGCGAAGACAATGTATTTGTTAAAATTGCTGAAATTCATGTAATCACCTTTAGGAATAATATCGATATTATTCTTTTGAATATAATAATAACCAAGATTTAAAACCGGTCTGGCCTCTTCAAACCACGCGGACAAAGATTGCCCACTCCGACTGCTGAAAGTCCCGAAATTTGTCAAGCTGTTATTGTCCGCCGAATATCCCCAGAATCTCCAGCCATGATATTCATACGCATCATTATATAATTTAAGAAAATAAGCATAACGATTCAGCCTGATTTCGACCGGGAAATACAGTTCTGTCTGGTTGCCAATTATTTTATTGATTTTGCCGTAGTATTTGACTTCGATTTTTAAATAGGCATCATAGATATTATTAAATCCATAAATATTTTTCGGGCCGCTGATAGTCGCTTTATTATCGAGAAAACTTAAAATAGAATCAAATTGATATTTGACCTGCAAACCATTTAATGTAAAAACCGAGGTTGGATACAGATCGGATCGAAAGATTTCCTGCCCATCCTGCGAATCGATGACAAAACCAATCATTTCTTCATGATAGGTTGTTGTCTCCGGATCTTCTGGACTACTGCAACCCAAAACCATAGACAATATTAATAAAAAATTGGCAATTGGACAATATAATTCTTTGATAACCATTATCTTTTGCGCCTATTCTTGAGTTCTACTTTAATTGCCTTTATCTCATCGCGAAGTGCTGAGGCGGTCTCGAACTCAAGATTTTCGGCCGCTTTTTTCATTGCTTTCATCAGAAAAGTGATTTTATTCTCGGCAGTCATCTCAAGAAAATAATCCGGCTTTTCAATCTCAGTCATTTCCTCGACCGTTTTTGAATCGGCAAAACTGGTTGCTTTTAAAATTTCATCGCGCGTTTTAAAAATAGTCTCGGGGTTGATATTGTTCTTTTTATTGTAGGCCAACTGCTTTTTACGCCGCCGCTCGGTTTCGTCAATGGCTTTTTTCATAGAATTGGTAATCTTGTCGGCATAAAAGATGACCTCGCCGTTTTTATTCCTCGCGGCG
>CAZJLX010000119.1:0-7094 GCA_964546545.1 uncultured Ignavibacteriaceae bacterium
CTGAAGTAATTCGTGAGGGGCATGACAGGAAAAACAATCCAGCCCGGTCGGGTATTCGGTCAGGTTGACCGATGGCTGGTCAAGCGACAGAATAAAACCATCCCGAGTGTGACATTGCGGGCCGCAGTCGATCGAACTGATACCCATAAGCGAAGTATCCAGAACGGCCCCCCCGGCGTGACCGGAATTTTCCCACCTGTTGCGGGCCAGCTCCAGAACGCTGTTGGCGTCGGTATGACAATATAGTATGCAGGTGCTGTCAATCAGAGTAACTGTGTCGTAAGAATAATATTCATTGGTGACAAGTTCATCACACCCGGTCAGGGATGTCAGCCCTATAATAGCCGCCAAGATTAAAATCAGAATAATGGGTACGTATCTTTTCATATCAATTATACCAAAACTTGCCTTAAAAAACGGCTGAAGTTGACATTTGTCAAATAATATTCCACAAATGACGATTATATTCGTCATTTTTATGTATCTGCCGACCAAATAAAGGTTGGAACATATACGGCCGTGGTAAGTTAAAAGGATTGGATATGATAAGCGCATTTTATAATTATGCTTGACTTATTAAAATATTTGTCTAATCTTTTAAATTTGGAGGTGAAAAACTGAAGTTTATTGGTAAAGTATAAACTAATTTGTGGTTGATAGCGACATTATAAATGAATCTTATCGATATACCAGGCCGAGCTTTCAGGAGTTTACGGCTTTTATTTTTTGGGGAGAAAATGACTAAAAATCTTTTACTTTTGTGCCTATTTTTATGCCTGTCATTATCGACTTCAGCACGGGTTATGCTTCCGTATGATGATCCGTATGTCGGATTGGGTCTGGGTGATAACACCGTGATTGATATCGTTGTGCACAAAAATGCCGTCTGGCTGGCGACCAGTGAAGGGGTGGCCTATGCCCTGATAGGTCAATCATTATGGAACCGCTATGATAAAACAAATGGCCTGATCGCCAACGATATTTCGGCCCTCTATTCCAGCGGCGATTATCTCTGGGTGGCCATGAACCATTATGAGCCGAATGCCGATTATGCCACCGCCGATGGACTGGCGATTACCTCCGATACGGGGCGCACCTGGGATGTTCTGACTCCGAACGGAACGGTTGGTTTTGTCAATATCGTTTATGATATATCGGGTGTCGACAGTATTGTCTATTGTGCCTCCTGGTTCGGCGGGTTGCTGGCGACTTTTGATAACGGTCTGACCTGGAAAAATGTTTATTTTAGCGTTACCGATTCGGTCAACGCCGCCTTGTATCCCAATGACCCGTCAAATTCGAATCGCTGTTTTACGGTCGTTGCGGATACGCTGCATAATGATTCTATGATTGTCTGGGTCGGAACGGCCGATGGCATTCGTCGTTATGTTTATGCCCCTGATTTTGCCAAAGCGTCATCGAATTATATCTTCGATCTACTCTCGGCCTATGGATATGTCTTTGTCTGTGGTGATGCCGGTCTGTCGCGGCTTAAATATGATACATTGGCCAGCGGTTTTTATGCCGAAAATTTTCAGTCTGCTTTTCAGCGCGATAATCTGCCCGGCCCGGCAGTTCTGACCGCCTTTGGATTCGCCAACCGGCTGTTTGTCGGAACTCTTGATTCGCTGGTATACGTGCCGACCTATGACGGTGAAAATATTATTGAAATGGAGTATGTCCGTTACGGCGAATCGATCGGGTTGGCCGTATCGGATGACAGCGGTTTGACGTTCAGTACTTTGTTCAGCGGTGTTGATGATTTGATCGGCGAAAATCGCTACCCGGTCGCCTTTGATACAATTGGCCAGAACTTGTTTATGGCGGCCTATGAAGGCGGTCTCTATCGCTCGTCCGACAGCGGTGATACATGGCAGAAAATGTATGTCGATACGCTCGATACAACCGCGGCCAATCGTCGCAATGTAATTAACACAATTGCCGCCGATTCGTCGATTTTATGGGCCGGAACCGATTCCGGGGTCGTTATGCTCTATGTCTCCGATTCGGGGACGATTGACTCTTCATCAAATTTCGATTTCAGTGACGGGGCCGCGACCGGCGGCAGGTCATATAAAATAGGTATTCAGCATTATATAGATACGAGTCTTGACGTGATTGATTCCACGGCCGTCTGGTCGCTGAATCATCCCCACGATACCAGCACCGGAACGTACTCTTTGCATTATACGATGGACAGCGGAATAAGCTGGATCAATACCTATAACCAAACCGGCTTTCCGGCCGGTCGGCCGCTTTATGATATCGCCTTTGATGATTCAATTACATATTTATTGGGCGATGACCTGTTTAGATCTACTCCCAATAAAAATATTTGGTACGGTGGATCAGGTGTGGCAGTTCAGGATAGTGCCAAGCTGTATGTCAGCTTTAATGGCCTGAGAATGAACTCCATTTTGGTTGTCCAGGATACGCTGCATGAGGATACGCTCGGTGATCATGATACGATCTATATCGGCTCGGAATATGGCCTGGCTGTTTCGCCTGGACCAAGTTTACGCTGGCATATCATTTTGACCAACACAAATCCGCAACATTTTGATTATGCGACCGCTTATTATGCCCCGGCCATATATGGTGATTTTGTCAACGCGATGGGTCTGCAGCCGCTTGACTACGGTCTCAGCCGTATCTGGGCCTCGACTCATCCGGTATCGACCGGCGACACCTTGGTCGATGCTTTGGTTTCTTCCGGGCTGGATGGTTTTGGCTGGGCCGACACTACCTATCGTTATGAAGGAGCGCCGATTTGGAATGTTGATTTCAGGGATGCGGAAATATATGGTGCCTCTTCGATCGGTCTTATTTATTCGCTGGATACCGGTCGAACGTGGGATACGGTGATGAACATTTCCGGAACAATGGTTACCGCTGATCCGCCGATGCCGTTTACGATGGATACGAGTAAGTGGGTGACCGCCGTCAGGGTTGTCGGCGATACGTTATGGATTGGTAAAGAAGACGGCGCGGCCAAAATTGCTCTTGATGAACTGGGTACGGATAGTTGGCTCATTTACCGGGCCGAAGCCTCCGAAGGCGTTTACGCTTTCCCGGTACCGTACTCTCAGTCGCTGAGCGGGCGCCTCTATTTTAATTATTATGTGCCACAGGATGCCAATGTCACAATAGAAGTATATGATTTTGCCATGAATCTGGTCAAAACTGTTTTAGATAATGTACCTCATGTACAGGGTGATGGATTGACCTATTGGGATGGCATAAATGGCCGGGGAGACCGGGCCGCGGTGGGGATGTACTATTTTAAAGTCTCGTTTTCTACCGGCAGTGAAGAATGGGGTAAACTGGTTATTATACCATAGGTAAAATTATGAAAAAATTATCTGTTATATTCCGGGTCCTGCTGTTACTGAATTTTTCATCCGCATTTGGTCAAACGGAAGAGGGGGGTTACGCCGGAGCTTTTCTGGAAATTCCGGTTGATGCCCGACCGGCGGGAATGGGCGGCGCCTATACCGCGATTGCCGATGATGTGGCCGGGCAATTATATAATCCGGGGGGATTGGCTTCCCTGACCGATGAAACCTTTTCGTCATCCTATCGGAAAATGGGTCTTGGACGCTCCTTAGGTTTTGTGTCGCTGGTTTTCCCAACCCGGCAGCAGTCGGCGATGGGCCTTAGCTGGCAGTATGTCGGTTATGGCGAGACGGAAGAGCGGGGCGAGGATAGCTATCCGACCGGTAATATGATTTCCTCGACCGAACATGCTTTCGGTCTGACTTTCGCGAAACGTTTCGAATCATTTGTCTCGGCCGGCATAAAATTAAACTATTTCCACAAAGAGGTGGCCGGCCTAAGTGCCGGTTCGATTGGTATTGATCTGGGATTACTGCTCTATGTTGATTCATTATACGAATTTGGCACGATGGATGGAAAACCGGTGACTGATATCAGGATCGGTCTGACCGGAAAAAACTTCGCGGCCAAATATTTATGGGAGGAGACAAATGAGGGGCTGGCCCCGGCGCAAACCGATAAATTTCCGGCAGTCATGATGGTGGGTGCCTCATGTCGAACGTTCCAACGCAGTCTGCTTTTGGCCGTTGATTTTGAAAAAAATATGGAGCAGGATCCGGTTCTTCATCTTGGCACCGAGTATATTATTGAGGATAATTTTGCTGTTCGGGCCGGGCTTAATGACGGAGTTGTCACAGCCGGTGCCGGATTCAGATTTAATGTACAGAAGTTAAGTTTCTCGATAGACTATGGCTTTTCAGATGATCGGGTAGGTGAAGGCGGCGATCATATTATTACTTTGGATATTAAACTATAATTATTGGATTGTATGAAAACAATATTGTATCTCTTCGTAAGTCTGTTATTAATTGTCAATGCATCGGCGGAAGTGGGTGTCAAAATGTTGACCGCCGAGCAAGGCGCGCGCGCAATCGGTATGGGCGGGGCGTATACATCAATATCGGCCGATCCCATTTCGGCGGCCTATAATCCGGCGGCGGTACGGGGCGTCACCAAATTATCCGGCTCCTTCGGATATAACAGCTATTGGGAAAACAGCCGTATTGAAAGCGGTTATATTGCCTTTGAAAAACGAGCCGTTACTATTTCGGCCGGAGTGCAATTCGCCGCTATTGATAATATGCAGGGACGATTAATCGCCGATGATGATTTTTTTGAATTTGATGCTCATGATATGAACTTAAAGGTCGGCGCCGCTTTTGAACTGGAACCGAATTATTATCTCGGGTTTGCGGTCGGCTGGATAAATGAAAAAATCGAACATTACTCCGATTTTGCTTTCAATTTCGATCTCGGGTTGCTGATTCAGGCCTATCCCGACCTATATATCGGTCTGGCGGTCTTAAATTATGGTTCAACCATACAGCTGGGAGAGGAACCGTACGATCTGCCGACGACATACCGCGGCGGGGTCTCTTATACCAGATATAATGTTACCGGGGCGATCGATGTGGTTCGATTGGATGGTGACATTTACACCCATATCGGCTCCGAATACAGCTATAAAAAAATGCTCTTTTTGCGCGGAGGTTATCGTATCGGCTACGACACGAAAGATATTTCGGCCGGGGCCGGATTTACCAAAAAGAACTTTCGAATTGATTATGCCTTTCTGCCTTTTAGCGGCTCTTTAGGAAGCGCTCATACTTTTAATCTGACATTTCGCTTATAATTTACATATTATAATGAAGGAGTTGTATTACTATTATGGCTAAGTACAGGATTGCATGGATGCCGGGCGACGGCGTCGGGATTGATGTTATGGAGGCGGCCAAAATCGTGCTTGACAAAAGCGATTTTGATGCCGAGTATGTCCAGGCCGATATCGGCTGGGAATTCTGGCGGCAGGAAGCCAATCCGCTGCCGGACCGGACATTAAAAATCCTAAGCGAAACCGACTGCGCCCTGTTTGGGGCGATAACCTCCAAGCCGAAAGAAGAAGCCGAAAACGAGCTTATTCCCGAACTGCGGGGGAAAGGGCATATCTATTCTTCGCCGATCGTCCGTTTGCGGCAGGAGTTGAATTTGCGTTCCAACGTCCGACCCTGCAAGGGTTATCCGGGAAACCCGCTCAATTACAAAGAGGGTATCGATATCGTTGTCTTTCGGGAAAACACCGAGGATCTGTATTCCGGTGTCGAGTTCTTTCCGTTTCCGGATGAGGTGCGTGAGGTCATAAAAAAATATAATTCGAAAATGAAAAAGTTCGACAAACATCCGGCTAATGAGACAGCGGTCTCGCTTCGTATTAACACCAAAACCGGATGCCGAAACATTATTGTCGACGCCTTTGAGTTTGCCAAAAAAACGGGTCGAAAGAGTGTGACCGTCGTGGAAAAACCGAATGTCATTCGCGAGACTTCCGGCCTGATGGTTCGCACCGCCCGCGAGGTGGCCAAAAATTATCCCGGTATTGAATTATGGGAAACCAATATCGATGCTATGTGTATGTGGCTGATTAAAAATCCGCATGATTATTCGGTTCTGGTAACTACCAATATGTTCGGGGATATCATTTCCGATCTCTGCGCGCAATTAGTCGGCGGACTTGGTTTTGCCTCATCGGGCAATATCGGCGACAATTACGCCGTCTTCGAGCCGACGCATGGTTCGGCGCCGAAATATGCCGGGAAGTACAAAGTCAACCCGATGGCGATGCTTCTGACTGTCCGTATGATGCTGGAGTGGCTCAACGAGATGGATAAGGCCGCAGCGCTGGAAAAGGCTATTGCGGAAGTGATCAAAGAGGGCAAAGTCCGCACCTATGATATGGGCGGCACTGCCTCGACTCTCGACATCGCCAACGCGGTGGCTGGGAAGTTGTAAAGTAATTCTGATATTGGTAGGGGCGATCCTTGCGGTCGCCCTTTTTTTATTTTGGAGTTGATCAGCAGATCGAAATCTCGCCGCGGCGAGGTTCAACTTTTCGTCTGACGTTAACCTCGATATTAACTAAGCCCCGGGTAACTTCCCGGTAATCATAATACTGATAATAGAATAAATGATTCCACCTATCATTCCACCGATATTTGCCAGTATATGCACGGCAATAGCTGGAATGAGACTGCCTGTCTTTGCCCTCAGGGAACCAGCCATCAAACCTATTGAAAATGTGAATATAAGAGTAACAGCTATTGTCGTCACATCAACTCCGCTAAACAGTAAAACAAAGTGCATGCATGCGAAAAATAGAGCGCTAATTAGAACCGGCAACTCAATGCGAAAAAAGAGTAGTCTGGCATACTTACCTGACAAAACAGACAGATGCCCCTGGAGAAATCCACGCATGAAAATCTCTTCAATGACACTTGAGAATACCCACACAAATAGCAGTATCTGCGGAAAAGTAAGACTCTTGACCAGTGGATTTCCTTTCCCACCCAGGCCGAGAATCATTGGTGTTGCAATTATGCCCAGCAATGGTGCCAACAGGATGACTCTTATCCATCGAGTACCGCCTTGTGCGGACGGCTGATTTAATCCTGGCCGACAAAAACCGTATTCGGAAAATTTGCGTTTGCCAAAAATCACGATGGCTAATAGCGATAGTATTAATTCCAATCGGTGTGTTGTGGTTT
>CAZJLX010000120.1:0-7061 GCA_964546545.1 uncultured Ignavibacteriaceae bacterium
TCTTCGGCATTATCATTACCACCGGCAGTCCAGTCCTCTGCACTATCATTATCAGAATTATCTTCCGATTCAGAATCATTACTGGAATCGTCGCCACCCGAATCTTCATCATTTTTGCCGTTAGAAAATAATGAAGATACTCTTAAACTCTCTAACATTGAAAAATCTCCTTAAAATGAATCTGAATATAGTATATATAGAAATAGACGAAAAAATCAAGAAAAAACAAGAATGGGTGCTTGAAATTTAAAAGTGTTCTTTACAAAAGAATATCTGCGTAAACATCAGTACTTCTTCCGGCGTTCGACAACGTAGTTGGAGCCATCCAGCGATTTGGTGTATTTCTTTAAATCGGCGAGCATGTGGGACATTTCACCGGCATGCGTAAAAGTTCCCTGCCGATTGACAACCACCGCGATCGAGATAGTCATCAGGCGAAAAGTCTCCATCTCCCCTTTTCGATTTCGGGTCGTTATAGTCCCCCGCAACCGATCTTTTTCGGCATAACGGTACGGCGTGAATATATCAAAAACTTTGATAATATTTTCGCAGACCGGGGTGACCTTGTCGGGCGGCACAATACAGATAAAATCATCGCCCCCGATATGCCCGACAAAACCCTCGCGGCAGAGATCAAAAACCGAATCGCGGATAATTCGCGCCGTCAGCTTGATCATCCGGTCGCCGTAATAATAGCCATGATAATCGTTATAGGCCTTAAAATCATCGATGTCGGCATAACAGACCGCAAAATCGGCCTCCAGATTGAGCAGGTGATCAATCTCTTTTTCGATCAAACCCGGTCCCGGAAGAGCTGTCGAGGGATTAAATGAAATATCACGCCGACTACGCTCGGCAACCATCCTCAGCTTGACTTCAAAGAGTTTCTCCCGCCACTCCCCCTTCAGAAATTCATCGGCACCGTTTTGATATCCGGAGATGCGGATGTCTTCGCTCGGATTGGGGTGATACAGGACGGTCGGTATAATCGACAGGAAAATATGGCTTTTAATCATTCGCACCATTTCCAGCTCTTTTAAAAAATTGCCTGAACCGGCAATAATCGCCAGATCGATATTAAATCGCTGCGAGAGAATTAAAAGCTCGTTCACATCGCGGAAAAAATGAAAGGAAATACCCTCCTCGGTATATACCTTGGATAGGGCATAGATAATATCGATTCCTTCCTGTCGACAGGCGCAATGCAGCATAGTTATTTTTCCCGATCCCTCGCTTTTCTTTCACGAGGATGATATTCTTTATGTATCGACAAAAGATAATCTTTATCAACCTGTGTATATATTTGTGTCGTGGTAATACTGCTGTGCCCCAGAAGTTCCTGGACGATCCGAAGATCGGCGCCCCCCTCGATCAGATGGGTGGCGAAGCTGTGGCGGAAGGTATGCGGCGTAACTGTTTTGTCGATCCCCGACAGCGCCGCATATTTTTTTATTAATTTCCAGAGGCCGACCCGCGAAAATTTTTGCCGCCGATTGGACAAAAAGAGATATTCGTTCTGTATAAGCTCCCGATTTTTTTCTCTGATCTCGGTCAAATATTTTTCTACCGCCTGACGCGCATGTGAACCGTAAGGTACCAGACGTTCCTTACTGCCTTTACCGACCACTTTGATAAATCCGATCTCATCATAAACCGCCGATAATTTCAAATTAATAAGTTCGCTGATACGCATACCGCTACCGTAGAGCAGTTCCAAAATCGCCCGGTCGCGAATTCCCATGTCGTTTTTTTGATTCGGGATTAATATTATTTTTTCAATATCGGAAACAGACAGATAATCGGGATGATAACGTGAAATCCTAGGGACTCGTGCATATTCAAAAGGATTTTCTTTTATTATTTCTTTTTCCTTAAGATATTGGTACAGACCCCGCAAGGCTGATATCTTGCGGGCAATTGAAGTCGGTCGCATACTTTTGCCGTTTAATAATGAGATATATTCATTGACCGTCTTAATCGATATTTCAAGACTATTTTTCAGCTTAAAGTGTTTCAGAAAATCATGTATATCATGTTGATAAGAGATAATACTATTGGGTGAAAGACCTTTTTCCAGTTCCAGATATTGAAGATAATCATCGACAAAATGAATCGCCTCTATTGCCTGTTCCGCTGTTTTCATAATCCGGCCACCGCCACGACTGTCAGAGCCGTCAATTCAGCATTTGCCTCATTAAGCGCCCGTTTGGCTTCTCGAGCCGTGGCTCCGGTGGTAATAACATCATCAACGATTACAACCTTATTATTCATAAGTCTATCATCGGCAATCTTAAAGGCTCCCTTGATATTGGCCTCACGCTGCTGCGGATTCAGTTTGGTCTGATCCCTGGTCCGCCTAATTTTCACCAGAGAGTTTAAAATAACCGGCTTGTCAATAATCCGGCCGATTTCACCGGCCAATATGGCCGCCTGATTAAAACCGCGTGATTTTTCACGGTAACTATGAAGCGGAACCGGAACCAGACAATCAAAATCCAGCTTATGAAAGTTTTTTTCGTACTTTTTCACAAGTTGCCGGGCAAACTCGTCACCAAGCTTAAAATATCCGCTGTATTTCATCCGATGAATAATCTTTTTTAGAGATTCGGCAAAATTGCCAAAAGCAAAAACCGGTAACGAATTATCTTTCCCGCAGTGTCCACAGATAAGACTATTAATCATAACTTCGCGGCAGTTAAGACAAAACGGAAATTCAATATCAGCCATCCGTTTCAGGCAGCGATCACAGATAAGTGAGGTACTTTTATGAAACTGATCGCAGTCAAGACAGACAGGGGGGTAAATTATATCAAGCGCTTCTTTGAACGTCGACTTTGCGATTTCTTTGATACCTGAAAACATAAATGCAAAAGGCCCTGGCTTTATAAATTAATCGTAACTTATCCCTCAAGGGCACTCATATATTTTTTTATACTGTCGGCAATCGGTTCATCCGGGTACAATTCAATCAATCGGCTCCAGTATGTTCGCACTTTGTCGTAATCCTTCAACTCCCGATAGACGATACCGAGATTAAACAGTGTGATTTTATGTCTATTATCCAGCGCAAGCGCTCGCTCCATCAGCTCGATGCCTTTTTCCGAATTGCCTGAATAATGATAACATACGCCCAGATCGGTAAAAAGGCTCGGTTTTGTCGAATCAATAGCCGCCGCCCGGGTGTAACATTCAATGGCCATCGAATAATGATGACCATCCATAAAATTGTTGCCTAAAATCACCAGGCTGTCGTAACTTCCCGGAAGTTCTCCCTTCATCGCGGCCGACATCATCGGGTTTTCCCCGGTCGGCATTTGGGTCTGATCGCCATGATGCGGCAATTTGGCACTTTTAAAAAAGAAAAGAAAATAAACGGCGATGATTACGATTAAAAAACCGCCAAACCAGAAAATATCTCTGCCGCCGCTTTTTTTGTCTGACTTTTTCGGTATCAAATCCGCGCCGCACGCCGAACAGAAATCATGGTTTTCAACCACGGCACTACCACATGAGGGACACTTTTTATCCGCCATAATTATTCCTTTTTCAAATCAAATACTTACATTCTATTTTAAAGAAATTATACGTGACAAACAAAGATTTATTTTATCGGGTGAAGTCTTAGTAAAGAATCAACGGCATACTGATTTTTCTTAAAAGCAATGTAATTATAAACGCCAAACTCGGTCGAATCGGCCCGTTCCGGGCTGGCTACATAAGCGACTTTATATGTTTGAGCAAAGCCGCGGTTTCTGGAAATCAGGCGATCGCTTCCGAAGCGTAGTTTTGGAGTCTCATTTTCAAAATGACCGACAAAAACAAAATAATCGGGGAATTTTAAATATTCAATAAGCGGATTGGACCTGCCGTGCGCAATCTCTTCTGAGGCCAAACCCCAGAGATCGGTGTAATCGGCATCGGCGTAATACGGGATACGCCCGATATCAACTAGAGAAATTGATAATTTTCCGGGCTGAGCATTTATATATTTTATCAATTTTAACTGCGCCTCAACAATTGTCTTCTCTACCGCTATTTTGTTTTTTATCGAAAATGTCGGCGAAAAGATTGAGATTATCAGACAGATAATTATTAAAATCCGCAGGTTGCGCTGTTTAATCTGACCAAGTGCATAAAATGCAAGTAGCATAAAAAGCGGCAAATAGGCAATCATGTACCTCAGATAAAAATTCATGACGGCATCGGCCAGACAATTAATAAACGCCATAATCCAGAATGCCGAAAAGGAAATCAAATAAAGTTTATCATACTTCTTTTGCCTGATTATAAAAATCAATCCGGCCAGATACAGAATGGAAAACGGCAGGAGATACAGGAGTCCCTTAATCAGTACTCTCAGACCACCGTCGCCGAGGCCAAGTTTCATATAAAAGGTGTTTGGCATCGGCCAGCCAAAAACCTGCATTCGAAAAATAATTAAACCGGCCAGAATTAAAATCATCCCGCCCAGATGATATAAATAGTACCGGCCCGGTTTTTGTCCCGTTATTCTATCGCTGATCCAGGCCGTGAGAATTATTACAACGGCGACAATAAATCCTTCCGGCCGATTCAGAATCATAAGACCGCCCCACACCAAGAGCAAACCGGATTTTTTTAAAATAGAAGTTATGAATAATACCAGGAGCAGGCTGTAAAGACCCAGTTCCAGACCGCTGACCGCCCAGAAGGCAGTCATCGGCAGGGCGATAAAAAAAGCGCCGGCCAGCGGTATATATTTTTCGGCTCTTTCAGATAACAGCTTCAGCCATAAAAAGCCAGCCAGAATAAAGAGCAAAACACCCAATATTTTTGCGCTAAGATAGGTCGGTAATCCCAATGAATAAAGAAGAGATAATATTAACAACCAGAGAAAATTGGAATAGGCTTCGACCGCATTGCCGCCCGGATTAAACACCAGCCCATGCCCATCGGCCAGATTTTCGGCATATCTGAAAGTAATGAAGGCATCATCAATTGAATACTCAAAAAAGAAAACGACAAAAAACAGGAAGATAAGTACAGACAATGAAAATATCAGTATATTCTGCCGTTTCATTTATCATTCCGATTATCGCCGGTATCGCCGCCAAAAGCACGCTTGACCGAAATAACCCCCTTAACTTTTTTAATCCGTTTTAAAACCCGTTCCAGTTGGCCCAGATTTTTGACTTCGACGACAATAATGCCGATTGAGTTGACATCCGACAGGTTGATATCGGCGCCGCGAACATTGGTATCGCTGTCGGCGATAGACTCAGTGATATCATAGAGTATATTTTTGCGCGGTGACACCTCGACCTGAAGACGAACCACGAATGTTTGCTCGCGGGAAACATTCCAGCTGACCGGGATCAGTTTTTCCGGCTGCTTGGAAAGCTCCTGCACATGGGGACAACTGATACGATGAACACTGACGCCCCGTCCGCGAGTAATATATCCGATCACCTCTTCACCCGGAATTGGCTGGCAGCAATTGGCAAAACGAAACATAACATTATCAATACCTTCGATCTGAATACCGGTCTCGGTTCGCATCCGTTCCAATACGCGATCGACCGCCGAATCCTGTTCTTCATCTTCTGTCTTCTCCGGCAATAATTTTGTGGCCACTTGTTGAATCGATATATCGCCGTTACCCAGGCCAAAAAACATCGCCTCGATCGAAGCATGGGATAAACCCTGGGCAACTTCCAGCAGGACATCATCGGAAGGAAGTTTGATCCGCGATTTTTTTAATTCATTTTCAAGCATTTCTCGTCCCAGAAGCACCGCCTGATCATGACCGGCCTGTTTCAGCCAGCGACGGATTTTGGAGCGGGCCTGTGAAGTGGTCGCGACTTTCAGCCAGTCCTGCGACGGGTGCCGATGCGGGCTGGTTAAAATTTCGACTTCATCACCCGATTTCAATTGAGTCGCCAGCGGGGTAATACGCTCGTTTACACGAGCACCGCTGCAATGCAGGCCAACTTCAGTATGGACGGCAAAGGCGAAATCAAGTGGCGTCGCCCCCGCCGTCAGATGTTTAATCTCGCCCTGAGGAGTATAAACATAGATATCATCAACAAATAAATCTATTTTTAAGTATTCAAGAAATTCCGATGGATTAGTCAAATCCTTTTGCCAGTCCAGAATATCACGTAACCAGAGCATCTGCCGGTCGGTTTTATCAAGCTGCTGTCGACCCTCCTTATATAGCCAGTGAGCGGCAATGCCGTTTTCGGCGACGCGATGCATCTCATGGGTTCGTATTTGAACTTCGACTATTTTTTCCGACGGCCCGATAATCGCCGTATGCAACGACTGATAATTGTTTGCCTTGGGCAGGGCGATATAATCGGCGAATTTTTCTCTGACCGGCGACCATAATTCATGGACGATACCAATAGCATGATAACATTCCGATTTGGTTCGGACCAGAATTCGGACCGCCATCAGATCGGCGATCCGCTCGAACGGCACATTACTGAGCCGTATTTTGCGATAAATCGAATCAATATGTTTGGCGCGACCATAAACCTCGGCCTTGATTCCGAATCGTGACAAGGCCTTTTTTATCGGACGGACTATGGTCTGGATATATTCGTCGCGCTCTTCACGGCTCAGATCGATTTTACGGGCCAGATCATTGTAAATATCCGGTTCAAGATATTTTAACGATAAATCTTCCAGTTGCGTTTTAATTTTTGCAATCCCGAAGCGATGCGCCAGCGGAGCGTACACTTCTTTGGTCTCGGCCGCGATTCTTCGCTGACGATCCCGATTGAGATGCTGCAAGGTCTGCATATTGTTCAAGCGGTCGGCCAGTTTGATTAATATCACCCGGATATCTTTGGCCATTGATAACAGCATTTTACGGAAGGTTTCAGCCTGCCGTTTCTCACGGCTTTCAAATTTGAGCTCGCCTATTTTGGTGACGCCGTCGACGAGAACAGCGATCTCATCCCCAAACCTTTCAGCGATCTCAACCAGCGGAATACCGGTATCTTCAACAGAATCATGCAGCAATCCGCCGGCGATAGTTGTACTGTCCATTTTCAGATCGGTGAGAATACTGGCCA
>CAZJLX010000121.1:0-7039 GCA_964546545.1 uncultured Ignavibacteriaceae bacterium
GGCAATGTTGCCTAAATTTCCATGATTTGAACATAACTGAAACATTTCTGGCGCTGAAAAGTTTTATTAATATCGAAACACGCAATATTATTGTATAATAATTTGACAGTTGATCCTCAGGTTTTTTATCTCATTGTCTTCAAGAAAATAGAAATTCTGATTTGATTTCATTACTGTCCCTTTTTATTACAATATCTTTTAGACCACTAAAACAGGGATAATAATATCCGATTAAAAATTCAGGGGGAAATTATTCAAGCACATATAACAGGGGGGCTGTTATGAACAATAATAGTATTAAAGTACTATTAATTGAAAATAATCCTGATCATGCCAAACTGATAATTGACCACTCGGATAGATTTGGTCATTATCTTCCGGAGATAGTTGTTGCAAAATCACAACTCCAAGCATTGAAACTTCTTAATGAACATTCTTTTAATGCTATTATACTTGATCTATATCTTCCGGATAGTAGTGAACTGGAAACGGTAATGCGGATTCGTGATGAAAATCAAGATGCACCAATCATTGTGCTGACCAGCGTCGATAACGAGAGCTTAGGAACTAAAGCGATACAATCCGGTGCCCAAGACTTCTTGGTCAAAGAGAAAATAAATAGTGAATTGCTGGAACGTTCAATTCATTATGCCATTGAGCGACACAAGTTACAGGAGAGACTAAAGAATAGCAACGAGCGTGAACATCATCTAGCTTATCATGATCTACTCACTGATCTTCCCAATCGTCAAATGTTTTGCGACAGGCTTAAACAAGCTGTCATTAGGGCTGACCGTGAAAAAACGATCGGTGCTGTAATGTTCTTAGATCTTGATGACTTCAAACGATTTAATGATTCATACGGACACAGCACCGGAGATTATCTTTTGCAAACTGTTGCCGCCAGGTTAATTCATTGTGTCCGCGAGTGCGATTCTGTTGCTCGCATCTCCGGAGATGAATACACTATCATGCTTGAAAAGATTAATCAATCAAGCGACGCCATAAAGGTTGCAGAAAAAATCCTGCTATCACTATCAAAACCTATTATATTTAACGGTCATAAACACTATCTTACATCAAGTATTGGAATCAGCCTCTACCCGAAAGACTCAAGTGATGATGAGTCACTTATCAAATATGCTGACAATGCCATGTATCATGCCAAAAAAAACGGCAAAAACAACATTCAGCTATACGATAAATCGTTTGATATGGAAAGCATTCAAAATTTAGGGATGAAACACAGATTACAGCTGGCGATAGATAATAATGAAATTATTTTACATTATCAACCTCAAGTTAGTATCAAATCCGGCGAAATAACCGGTTTGGAAGCTTTGGTGCGCTGGCAACACCCGGAATCGGGATTGATTTATCCTGCTGATTTTCTTCCACTCGCAGAGGAAATGGGTCTAATCGGAGAAATCGATCAATGGGTAATGTACAAAGCTTGCAAGCAGAACAAGGCTTGGCAAAATTCTGGCTTCTCACCTATACCCATCGCTGTAAATCTATCTGCTTGGCAATTTCTAAATAATGGCCTCCCTCAAATAGTGAATCAAATATTATTAGAAACCAATCTAAGTCCGGCTTTTTTGGAAATTGAATTAGCAGAAAATATTCCTTTACAGAATATGTTAAAGGCAAAGACTATAATGAAGCAATTAAAGGATATGGGTGTGCGGCTTTCAGTAGATGATTTCGGCACAAAAAATTCCTCCCTGGCTTATTTGAGAAATTTCCCAGTGGATACATTAAAAATTGACCAGACTTTTATTTGTAATATCCCTAATGATACACGTGATACTGCAATGGCAGCAGCCTTAATTGCCTTTTCCCACAAACTTGGTTTAAATACAATTGCCGAGGGTGTCGAAACAGATGAGCAATTGACATTTCTGCGTTCTGAGTGCTGTGACCAAATGCAGGGTTTCCTCTTCAGCAGAGCTTTGTCTACAGAAGACATCAGCAACCTGTTATTGGTGAGAAGCAAGTCACTCATTAGCGCAGTGTAGAGGAGTGAATGATTTTATTTAGCTCGATAGCCATTTTATCCGAGAATAGTTAATAACATTGAAGACACGTTAGTAATATGCAAGTGAATAATAATCAAATTTTGTCGGTTGAAGACAATGACGATCTACAAGGTGTTAGGATGTGGCCGTTTTCACACTCAATTGTTATCGCCAAGATAATAGAACATATTAATACCAGTTTGCTCATCAAGACAACTCAGAGTGAGATTCTCAGGGAAATAGACGCCCTAAGATCTTCATAATTGAAGAATTCAGCAGAAGATCGATTGACTCCATAACCCAGGAGGAAGGATGGTGTAATCGTCTTGCCGCTCTGCAGAGAAATCGGTCTCGAAATTTTGAGTGACAAACTTGTCAATCGATCATCACGGGCATCCCGCCAGTATGTATCACTAGCCTCCTCGCTTAGCTCGACAACATCGACAAAATCCTTGTCATAATATGCCAATGACAGTTCGATAATCAACTGATTGGGGAAGAAGTGCTTCACGTTACCTGAAACACTGATTCCCTCCCACAGTTCTGCCCAAGGTGAAAGATAATCGATTGTATAGCCCACGACAGTCAGGTTGTTATCGACATGCAACTGCCGATGGCCAATCGAGAGATTCATCCCTGTTCTTTCACCTAGAGGTCGAGAGAATCGCACGAGTATTCCCGTCGCGTCAAAGGTTTCAGTCCTATCCAAACCAACCGAAAGCACATATCCGGTATTTTCTTCAGTTAATGTGGGTTGGTCAAAGGAGCGGCGGGTATAATCTAACCTGACCGCAAGAGCGTTTGAACCCATGATGGTAGTGTTGACTCCGGTTGAAAGGTCGATACTCCGACTGGAACCATAGTCTGAGTTCACATAACTATTGTTTGAATAAGATATTGATGATTGCAGGGTTGTTTTCTGAGTCAGATGAAAGCTCATGTCCGCGCCGACCGCGCTCCCGACTTGATCATATACGTCGAAAATAGTACCAAACTTTCGCATCGCGAGATTCCCTCGCAACGCCAGCGTAATGGGTGATGTCTCGGAGGTCGGAATAACGATAAACGATGCTTCTCCGGCCAAATTGGATAAATCACCGTAAGTAGCAAACGCGTTGTACCGGGCTGCGCCGGATAACTGGACAGAAGCCGAAGGATAATACTTTAGATCTGTACCAAATGTGGCGTACTTATCACCAACAGAGCTGGAGTCACTGAAGAGGTTGCTTAGATAACCTCCTCCTATGATTGCCTCCGTGACTACTTCAGCATTCAGGGCATGAACCATGAAAACTAAGAGTGTAAGAAACAAGACTGTGGAAAGAGACAGTTTCATGGATACTCCCTGATAGTCCGACACCATAATAGAAGGGATGACGGCTTGAAACCGTCATCCCAATATTTCGGAAGCAGAGTCTTGATTACTTGCCGCCGCGTTTCTGATCACCATGGGGACCGGTACCGTCACAAACTCCGGAACCACCAGCCATACCCCCACCCGAGCCATCACAGACTCCCGCGCCAGAGCCGTTCATACCGCCCAGGGCACCAAGTCTCTTCTGAAACATGTTTCCTTCAAACGACTGAAGGCGATTGAACTTCTGAGATTTGGTCATGGTTTTGTTTTGTGCCATTTTTTGACCTTGATTCTCTCCAAGCATGCCTTTTTGGTAACCGCTACCATCCTGGGCACCCTTGACATAATCAGCATCAAGACCATTGGGAATTCCGTCACCGTCGTGATCCGGTGCATTGTCATTGAATCCATCGCCATTGAGATCGACGAAGTTGGTACCAGTGCCATCACAGGTCTGAGCCTGGATTGCCGGCGATGTCAGCATTGCCAATCCTACGATTGTTAGCGCTGTCAGCATAATGTTTTTGAGTTTCATGGTGCTTTCCCTTCAGTCCATTTAGTGTTTGTTATTTGAATCAGTTTCTTTCCAAAACGATTCAAACATTGTTACAGTTTTCACTACATTTGTGAGCATTTACTCACCGCTTTCCTTTAAAACAATTATCCTCTCGGATTAGATTAATCCCAATATTCATGACTATAAACCGAACAAGAATCATGCCAAACTCGGATCACATCGGCAAGATTATGACATGTAACGAGATAGGGATGTGACGGCACTTCGAATCAGTAAGTAGATGTACGTTAGCACTCACTAATGCGCTCCCAACTGAACCCAATGGTACAGTTGATAGGTCCTTTTTGTCCTAATTGCCGTCTATTTGTGAAAAAAAATAGTGTATTTTTTCTGCCCCCCCAGCTGCCGCTCTACGCCTTAAAATGCTTCCGACCAATCATTTTCTCGGCACTCTTAAGGTTAGCACCCCTTTCGCGAACAATCAGACTTCGTCTATGATATTGGCTACTTCAACATCAACATTTTCTTCATCTCGACACGATCACCTGCCTGGAATCGATAGAAATAGACACCTGTCGAAACGGCCTCACCCGCCGCATTGGTACCATCCCAGGTAGTAGTATGTGAGCCTGCTGACTCCTCCCGATCGACAAGAGTGCGTACCCTTTGGCCGAGCAGATTGTAGATATCGATCCTTACACTGCTTCGTCTTGGAAGATTGTACTCGATAGTCGTCACCGGGTTGAATGGATTAGGATAATTCTGGGATAATTCAAAACTGTAATGAAGAACACCGTCGAAGTCGTCATCAATATCAACCGAGTTCGGGTAATAATAGGCACCAATATCAGCCGTGGTACCGTCCGGATCGAGGGGGCCATTCGGATCACCGGCATTTATGCACGGTGATCCAGCCAACAGGTTGAAGTCGCCATTTGCTGGATCGACAAACATCGGGTCACTGTCAATATTGCCCTCCCCCGTCCAGCCGCCCTCAATGACACTGTAAGTGATTGTCGGCGTGGTGGTCTGAATATAATCTATCTCCTGTCCGTTCGCCGTGGAGCTGTTCCCCCAAAAAATATTGTTGCAGATGGTCGGCGTACCACGCGCGAAACAGAGACCGCCGCCACCGTTGACGGTGGTATTGCCGTACACGGTGTTGTTGACGAAGTCACCAAAATGCCCGCCGATAAAGACGCCGCCTCCCCACCAGCCGGTACTATTGTTAATGATTAGATTATTCTTAACGCTGGCTGAGCAGTCCACGAGAGACATAGCACCTCCCCCATTGCTTGCATAGTTCTCTCTGAAAATGTTGTTCATGATTGTTGGTGAGGTACTGTCGTCACAGAGTATACCACCCCCCTGCCCGGCGGCATTACCGTTCTGAATGATAAAGCCCGCAATAACTGATCTGTCGTCTTCACCATTAGCGAACATAAATACCCGATCGACGTCCCCGCCATCAATAATAGTTGAATAACTACTGACTGACAATGCCGATTGTCTTTTGGGTGAAGTTTCATCGGCATACTCAGATGATATCAAGACAATGTTTTTCCCGCCAAAGTCGATATTCTCGAAATAAATTCCCGGCTCTACAATAATCGTATCCAAGTTCCAGGCATAGTCCACTGCCTCCTGGACGGTGGGGAAATCCCCGGGAACCAGTATGCGCCTTATATGCTGGGCAGCCTGACTCAGGGCAATTGTCAGCGTGTCATCCGCGCCAATAATCGCCAGATCCACATCGCCGTCACCATCCAGGTCAGCCGACTTCATATTCGCGCCCTCGGCGGCCACTTCTGTAATATACTCGAATTCCCTGAAGATCGTCCGTCCGTTATTCAATCCTATAGTCACCCGCGATTGGTCACGCGGATACCATGCGATATCAGCAAACCCATCTCCATTGTAATCGGCCGCACTGAGAACGGCGCCATTGAGGATTCCTGTCGTTTCCCAGGCGAGTATGCGATTAGGGAACGTTCCGTCATGTTCACTAAGGGCGAATCCCGGGGCAAAGTTGCACGCTGCAGCCGGCATCATGCCCACCATGTCGAGATAGCCATCGCCATCAATATCCGCCAGCGGCAAAGTCCCAAAACCACCCGAAGGCAGAGGCTCAGCAAACGTACCATCGCCGTTGTTAAGCAGAGATTGGTTTAAGGGGCTAGTTCCGACGATGATATCATTATCCCCATCATGGTCAAGATCAGTCGTGGCCAGACTCGACACCACGATGCCTGGAAGTATTTTCACCGGGGGTGCGAAACTCCCTTCACCGATGCCAAAGAGTAAGGCGACATGCAGGTCATCGAGAGCTACGCCTGCCACCGCCACATCTACATTACCGTCACCATCAAAGTCACCCGAACACATTATATTGGAACCCATAGAATCCTTAAGCGCCATAGAAAACGTGGCATCGCCATTATTTAAGTAATACGTCATGCCCCAATCAGGAGAAAGGGCAGTGTGTTCGTCGAACCAGATGAGATCGTTGTAGCCATCGCCGTTCAGATCAGCGACGCACAAGTTTTCAGGCTCACAATCCGTCAATGTATGGGAGTGCGAGAAGCCGGCGATGCCGTCATTAGATAATATCCAGATCTCACTTGCATCATCCTGTACGACCGCAAAATCGATATCCTCATCTCCATCGAAATCAGCGGCCGCCATGATTCCGGAGTTAGTTCCGGTTCCATATCGTTCATCTATTTCAAACACTTGAGCTCCTATGGAAGGTGCCATAATGATAATTAATAATGATATAACGCCGCAAAGGAGGGGTTGACAAGTGAAGTATTGCAAATCAAACAAGCTTTTTGAAAACATCAGACAACTCCTAGAGAACAGATTAAGTTGTTCAGCAGCACGAGATGTCGAGCCTACTTATTTCTTCTTTGGTCTATCTAGTCCCCCGACCTCTCGGCGAATCATATCAGCGACCAGATGCTGGATCGTGGTGCCATCGTGAGCGACGCGGACTTTAAGTTTGCGGTGAGTTGTCTTGTCAATTCGAATATGAATCATTGGTCCGCGGGGAGGTTCTTTGGTGTGTTTCGGCATACACATACTCCATATCTAATCGTACGGTTATAAATATAACCCATGCGGATTATTTCGTCAACGATAATCGGC
>CAZJLX010000122.1:0-7012 GCA_964546545.1 uncultured Ignavibacteriaceae bacterium
TGATCTGTTGCGGACGAATCTTGCCTCGCAGATGTTAATCGACGGTAAGGTGACAGTTACCAGAGATGATTTAATAGAAAAAATGGAAAAGGGCGAACTGATTTCGGTCGAGGGTTATCTGATTGGTCGCGATTTTTTCTTCAGGGCGCGCGAGAATAGCCTGACCGACAAAGAATTTAGTTACGACGGTAAAAGTATAATTGTCCCGATTGTGAAAAATGTCAACCGGATCAAACCGGAATTAAGCGCATTACAGGAATCTCTTAAAAATTGCGAACTGACCGCTGTACTAAAAGAATTCGAGTGGGAAAAAACCGATATATGGCAGCCCTCGCCACCACGACTATTTGAGACGACTTTAGATTTTATGGAAAAAAATGGCTTTCTCAGAAGAAATCTTTAAAGTTGACGACCCGCAGGGACGGGCCATGTATGGGATTATCCACCAACCTGAAGAACCTAACGGCGGGTTGGTGATTATGTTTAATATTGGCCTGCATTATCGAGTCAGCCACTCGCTTCTGTTTGTTCGCCAGGCGCGTGATCTGCAAAAGGCAGGTTTTTATGTCGCCCGCTTTGATCCGACCCGCATCGGTTACAGCCAGGGAGATATTCCTCCCGGTCGATCAATTGATAATTTTGATGCCGTTCAGACAGGTCTCTTTAAAGATGATGCCTTACTGATTTTAAATTATCTGCGCGAAAAGATTAAACCGAAAAAAGTTCTTTTTTCAGGTTTATGTGGCGGGGCATTAACCGCTTCCATAACGGCTGCCGTCGATAAAAACGTCGACGGAGTCATTTTTATCGCCGGGCCGGTAACAGTGACTTCGGCCGAGTACGAAAAATCGACGCTGCATCCGTTTGAAGCCGATGTCCTGATGACCGGATATTTCAGAAGGCTGTTTTCGCTCAAAGCCTGGGGACGGTTTTTTACAGGAAAGACATCATATTCTGACCTGATCAATGCGGCCAGGGTAAAATTTTCATCCAAACGAAAAGCGGTTACAACGAATGACTCTGAGGCTGAAAGCGATGGCAAAGCGGATGAGAATAAAGGTAATCTTTTAAACCAAACTTTTCTTGATGCTTTTGATACTATTGTAAAATCAAAAAAACATTTCCTGTATTTAATGCCGGAACTTGATCGCGCCACATACGACTTTAATGACCTGCTGGCAAAAGCGATAAAAGAGAAATATCGGGAATATAAAGATTATTATTCAATCGCGCAGGTGGGCAAAGCGAACCATACTTTTTCCCGGCCGGAATCGATGCAAGAGTTATTAAATATCTCAAAAAAATGGCTGTTGGCCAGGCTGAATGATTAAATGCCGAAATTAATTGTCGTCATTGTCAGTTGGAATACCAAAGAGTTGACCCATCAATGTTTAAAGACATTATATAATGATATCTCGGAAATAAATAACGAAGTCTGGGTGGTGGATAATAACTCCAAGGATGATTCGGTGGCTATGATTAAAAATGAATTCCCAGAAGTAAGACTGATAGAAAATAAGGATAATGTTGGTTTTGCAAGGGCGAATAATCAGGCTTTAAGAAAGGCCGACGGTGATTTTTATCTGCTCCTCAATTCGGATACGATTATTCCGGAAGGCTCTCTTTCCGGAATGTATAAATACATGGTCGAAAATCCCGATTCGGCTGCGGTCGGGCCGAAATTAAGTAATAATAATGTGATTCAGCACTCATTTACACCGCTGCCGTCGCTGTCCGGTGAAATTAAATATTGCCTGGCTTATCATTTTTTTCCATTTGGATCGATATTCAGATGGCTGTTTTTTCAACAGGATGAAGAGATAGAATTATTAAAAAGACCCCTCCGGGTGGAACTGCTATCAGCTGCCTGCTTGATGATACGTAAAAACGTCATCGAACAGGTTGGTTTATTATCGGAAGACTATTTTCTGTTTTCCGAGGAGAATGATTATTTCTTTCGTATGAAACAGGCCGGTTTAAATAGTTATTATTTGCCGCAGATTGAAATTACACATCTGATCGGAAAAAGCCGCGAAAAAAGATTAAAAATTGATTCGGAGATAAATTTTCTTAAAAGCCGGTTAATCTTTTTTCAAAAGTTCTTTCCCGGATCAGTCGGGTTTATAAAAACGGTTTATCATTTCTTTTTCGGTTGGTCATATATGGTAACTCTTTATTCAAAATATATTAAAGGCGACAGTCAATATAATCTGTTATACAGCAGGCTGATAAAGACGCTGCGGGAGATAAAATATGAGAAGTAAAATTATGGTCGTGGTTGGGGCGCGTCCGAATTTTATGAAAGCGGCGCCGTTAATGCGCCAGCTTCAGAATAATCAGGATAAATTCGAGATAACCTTTGTTCATACCGGACAGCATTATGATCATAAACTTTCGCAGCTTTTCTTCGACCAGCTAAATATGCCCAAACCGGATATTAATCTGGGTGTGGGGTCATCGAGCCATGCCGAACAGACAGCCGGAATTATGGTCGGTCTTGAAAAATTGATGATTGAGCTGGGCACCGATGCGGTGATTGTTTTTGGTGATATAAATTCCACGATAGCGGCAGCGGTGGTAGCTGCCAAGCTGAGAGTGAAACTGGTTCATGTCGAAGCCGGACTGCGTAGTTTCGATAATAGTATGCCCGAAGAGATAAACCGTATAGTCACCGACCGACTGGCCGATATTCTTTTTGTTTCGGAACTTTCCGGAATAACTAATCTTCACAACGAGGGTATTAATCAGGATAAGATATTTTTTGTTGGCAATATTATGATTGATTCATTAATCAGCAATCTTGGGGCTGCCAAAAACAGTAATATTCTGGATGCTCTGGATTTAATCCCTCATGAATATATCGCCATGACACTGCATCGCCCGGCCAATGTCGACAACAAGGATGTTCTTATTAAACTTATTGAAGTCATCGAGGAGATCGGTCGGATTATTCCAGTCGTTTTTCCCTGTCATCCTCGAACCCAGAAAGAGATGAAAAATTTCGGTATCACAAAAGATATCGATGAAAAGGCGCTTCGCATAATCGAACCGATCGGATACCTTGATTTTCTGAAACTGCAATCGGAGTGCCGGTTTGTGCTGACTGATTCGGGTGGCGTCCAGGAAGAGACCACCTATCTGAATATCCCCTGTATAACGCTGCGGCAAAATACCGAACGGCCGGTGACAGTCGAAGTCGGTTCCAATATAATTACCGGTGTCAATCCCGACAAAGTAAGAAAAACGGCTATGGATATTCTGGATGGCCATGGAAAGATTGGCCGGGTTCCGGAGTTATGGGATGGTCATACGGCCGAGCGAATAACCGAGATTTTAATCGAGAAACTTTAGATCAATCTGCAAGTGGGGAAAAATGAGAATAATCTTTGCCGGCGATATCTCATTTAACTGGATGCCAAGGGCCGATCTATCCGATAAATTGTCAAATCTCTTCGCAAAAAGCGGTTTAAATCCTGAATTGGAAAAAGAGCTTTTAAAAGAGAGCGGCCTGATCGGTTTTAAAAGTCGGCTCGAAAAAGCCGGGATGGAATATCAGAGTGATATGATATCCTCCCATCTGAAGGAATTAGTGCATTCGGCCGATTTTGTCTGCGCCAATCTGGAGTGCGCGCTTTCGAATCGAGGTTCCGCAATCGAAAATAAAAAGTATAAATTGCGGGCGGCTCCGTACTATCTTTCTGTTTTAAAACGTCTGAATATAAATATTGTCTGTTTGGCGAATAATCATATTCTCGATTACGGTTCCGAAGCGCTCGATGATACAATTAAATATCTTCAAAAAGCGGATATATTGTACTGTGGCCTTCAGAAAAAAAACGATAATAATCAACAGCCATTAATCCTAGAAAAAGGTAGGAATAAAATCGCAATTCTGAATTATGTAGAGCCGAATATTATTGATCCTTCTCCCGATATTTATCTGGAACATAAAATTCATCCCTGTCCATTAAATCCGAAATCTGTCATCGAAGATATTCAAGCCATCAAATCCGAAATTCCCGTAGTCGTTGTCTTGCACTGGGGTGAGGAGTGGAATTTTTTAGCAAGAGAGGATCAGCGAGAATTTGCGCGCCAGCTGATAAACAATGGCGCCGCGGCGGTGATCGGTCATCACCCGCATCTGGCCGGTGAGGTCGAAAATTACCGCAACGGTCTGATTGTTTACAGTCTCGGCAATCTGTTTATGATGTTGCCTCCATTTTCCGGTGACAGAGCCAAGCACCGATTTGTGACCCGGCTTGAGTTTGAAAATAATATTCTCAGGAATTACGAACTAATACCTATAACCGATGATATTTCAAACCTGCCGCAGATCGATAAAAATCTGAACATTAATTCGCTTTATGATTCTTTTCTTCCCGAAAAAATAAAAAAGGCCGAGAAAATTATCTTTGACTCTTTTTCTGATCTTAAAAACGCTCAGGTATCCACTGATTGTGAATCTGGCGTCTGGGATGACAATTATTTAGATAATAAAGATGTTGTGCAGGGTAAAATTCCGCTTGGCCCGGGCTGGCGATTTGAAAATAATAAATGGTCGGGGACAGTTCTTTCGCGCGAATTTAAAACCGATTCATTTCTGAATCTGAATATAACTCATTTGTATGATGATTTGTATATAAAAAATGTTTTTAACATCATGGGGATAACATCCAAAGTGCATATTATTATCGGCTATCCTGAATACTTTGAACCGCTTGAGAATTTTAAATGCCCCGAATTTGAATTGTATCTTAATGATAAAAAGATTTATTCTTTGCACCGGTTGGATAAAACAATTAATTGGATTGAAGAAACAATCGACGTAAAAAATTTAAAATCGGAAAATGAATTACTTGTCGAGGTGATTGGCAAAAAAGGGCAGTATGGTTATATCTGCTGGCGGATTTGGGGAGTGAAGTAAAAAAATGCCGGGAATTTTCGGAATAATCGCGAGGAAAAAGGAAGCCGCGGGTAATCTTCAGGTGCAATTCGAACGGATGGCTTCACTTCTAAAGCATTTTGATTATTATGAGGTCGAACGGCAAGCCGGTGATGGTTTTATATTCGGCCGGGTGGGTATCCCGTTTCGCGGTTATAAATTCAGTCGCTTTGATGAAACCTCCGGCAAAGGGATTGTCTTTGACGGATACATGTACGGCTGGCGTGGCGAATCACTCGGCGCCGATCCGGCCCGAACCGAACCGGTTTCGATACTGCCGATCGGTGAAAACTCATCGGTAAAACTTGATATTATTCCATCGTTAATTAATGGTTCGTTTGTTATTTCGCTCTATGATAAAAGGAATGATAACTTTTATTTGGCCAATGATCGTCTTGGTTTTCGTGCCTTGTACTATTATCAGGATGACAATGTTATCGCTTTTTCTCCCGAAATAAAAGCGTTTAAAGCATTGGATAGCTTTAAACCGGAACTTGATTACGATGCTGTCTCCGATTTTTTTAACTACTCATTTTTAATCGGCGGCAGGACATTATATAAAAATGTGACGCATCTTTATCCGGCATCCATAATAAAAATAAAAAACCGCACTTTGGCGGAACCGGAGTTGTACTGGAAGTATCGTTTTGTCGAAGAAATCGACGGTGATGCCGATAAGCTGATCCGCGAGATGTATGATCTCTCCGAAGATGTTTTGCAGCGTCAGATAGCAGGTCAAAAGAAATTCCTTATGTCGCTCTCCGGCGGGATGGATTCACGAATAGTCGCCTGGCAGGTCTCGAAATATGATCTCAATGTGAAATATTATACACATGGTCAGGCAAAAAGCGATGACGCCGTTATTGCTGCCGAGCTTGCCGAAAAGCTGGGTGTCTCAGGCAATTTTAAAAGGTTCGGTACCAATCCCGAATGTTACTGGCAATTGGGTGATTGGTCAACATGGATTGTCGAAGGTATGGCCGATATGTCATGTGGCTCATTAGCGGATACTATCAGTCGTTTTCCGGAAAATCCACTTGAATATGATTTTTTGAACTCGCTCTATACCGGGGCGATGAACTTCGCGGTGGCGTACGGAAGAGAATCGGATATTAGAACCGATTTTACATCTGAGCAAAAGATGGCGCGAATCAAACATGTTCTTGGTGCCACCTATTATGATGATGCTTATTACAACCTGTTCACTCCTGATTATCGACGGATGTTTTGTAAGGTGTATGACCGGCATATTGTCGATGAATTCGAAAAATTGTCCGATGTTGGCGATTATTTTATCAACCAGATGGATACATTCTTTCTGCAAACCCGCATTTTGCGCTATTCCAATCAGTATGATCTTAATCGCTTTTTTTATCACGACCATTTCGCTCAGATTGATGATGAGGCTTTTGAATTTTATATCAAGATGCCAATGAGACATAAGGCGGTTCGTAATCTTTATCTGAAAATGTACCAGGATTTGATTCCGGAGATGGCCAAAATTCAGTACCAGAAAACTGGCGTGGATCTGTTCAACAAACCAAGCGCGTCATCTTTGAAATGGAAAACTCGAAAAGCTAAAATGCGTTATCTGATCGGGCGGCTGTCGATGGGAAAAATCAACCTTTACGATTACAATAATTATGTGCAGCTCAATCAGTGGTACCGACAGTATCCTAAAAACCGTCATTTTTATGAGGGTATTCTGCTCGATAGACGGACTCTTGACAGGGGTTATTATAATGAGGCGGCGATCCGGATTTTGCTAAAAAAGCAGGCGCGAGGTTCAAGCAATTTTTTTGTTATCTCAAATTTGGCCACTTTTGAGCTTTTTAATCGTTATTTTATCGACGGTGATTCACCGCCCTCTTTTGGCGGTTGATCAGAATTATTTTCCGTTTTAAGCCAGGGAATAAATTTGGCCAGAATCGGTTTTATTATCTCCCAGCCATGTTTGATTTCGTCTTTTTCAAAAAGACCTGTCAGGTAAAGAAACAACGGGTAAAACAGACAGGCGATTCCTTTGAGAACCACGTTGATATAGGCCGAGCCAGTGTCGATATATAAAAT
>CAZJLX010000123.1:0-6992 GCA_964546545.1 uncultured Ignavibacteriaceae bacterium
TTTGATCTTTTTGAAATTTTAAATATATTATATGTTGCTTCTGCGAAAATAAGTTCATTTATAGCCCTGATAGAATAAGAACATGTTAATTAGAATGTTTACCTTACTCCCAAAAAGATGTCCGATTAATGGGCTTTGTAAAGTAACCGGACAACAGCCTTTAATAAATTTATTCCGATAAAATACGGCTTATAGGATAAATGTATCTATCATTGCCATTTATGTCAAGAAAAAAGGGCTTATTTTTACACATTACTATTATGGTCTATCTTGTCAAGTATAAAAAGAAATGCGTTATCGTCGAAAATTTAGACGTAAAATATATAGAAAATAATTTATTGCGTATAAAATACGGTCAGACAAGTGAAGCTTCCATCATAAAATCCAACAACCTCAATGCGCCGTTTTTGCCTTTCTCGCCGACTTCCATCGCCGGGCCGACACATGACGGGCAACCGGCCGGACAGGGGCACTGGCGAATCTGCTCGATCGAGGCTTTGAATAAATCCGGAGCAATATTAAAAAGTTTCTCCGAATAACCGACGCCACCCGGAATATTTTCATAGATATAAATAGTCGGCCGTTCGGTAAAGGGTGACCGGACCTGTGAAATCGAACGCAGATCGTGCGGGTCGCACATGACCCACAACGGTGCAATCTTGCCGAGTATATTGGCCACGCCTCGCAAAGCACCGCCGAAAGTATCACCTTCGAGTTGAAGTTTAAAGCGGATATCACCGGGCAGGGCGTACCAGAAAGAATTGGTGTGAAGTTCCAGTTCCGGCAAAGTCAATTGTCCCGAGCCGACATTTTCGTGAGTATGGAATTTTATTTTTTTAAACAGGACGGTGACCGAGGTCACTTTCACTTCGCCCCATGATAAAACCGAATCAAATAGTTGTTTTTCATCCGATTGTGTCAGGACGGTTAAATCCGATTTTGTCTCCGCATCGGTATAATAATCAACGGCGGTCTCTTTAACATACGCTTTGCGACCCTCCCAATCCAATTGGGTCACCTGGTACTGGTTGGCATCATGCAAATAAATCGCTTCGGGATGAAGGAATATCGGGGCCGAATAATAATCGACCTCGCCAATGACGCGATTCTCATCCGATTGGTTCAGAATAACAAAATTTTCGGGAGAAGCCGAACGGAGTGAGACTCCCTGGGCCGGATAAATTTCCGACGACCAGTGATATTTCCCGCCTGCCTGACGGACTATCTTTTGCGATTCAAGATAATCGAGAACTTCGTCAGTACCATCGGCGCGGAATTTCTCATCATTTCTCATCGGCAGTTCAAAACTGGCACATTTGATGTGGTTGGCGCTTATTATCAAATTATCCGGGTCGATAATGCCCATTTCCGGCGTTCGTTTTAAAAGGTATTCCGGTTCGCCGGCCAGGTACTGATTGATTGCCGAGCTGTTCGCGACAAAAATGGTCAGCGAGGTTCCCGATCTTCGTCCGGCTCTTCCGGCCTGCTGCCAGACCGAAGCGATTGACCCCGGATAACCGCAGATGATTGAGACATCAAGCGCCCCGATATCGATTCCGAGTTCAAGGGCATTGGTCGAAACGACTCCGGTGATAGACCCGTTGCGCAAACCGCGTTCAATATCGCGTCGTTCATTGGGCAGGTAGCCGCCGCGATAACCGGCCACTTTGATATTTTTGCCGAACGGTTCTTTGAAACTTTTCCGCAGGTACGACAGCAATATTTCGACCTGAAGCCGATACTGGGCGAAAATTATCGTCTGTATCCGCTGGCGGATGAAATGCTCGGCCAGATGCAGCGATTCGGTCAGGGCCGATTTTCTGATACCAAGCTGGCGGTTGATAACCGGCGGATTGTAGATAATGAAATGTTTTTCGCCCGAAGGAGCGCCATTGTTATCGACCAGATTTACCCGGCGGCCGATAATTTTACCGGCTAATTCAGCCGGATTGGCAATTGTCGCCGAACAATTGATAAAGATCGGATCGGAACCGTAAAAGCGGCAGATACGCTGCAGACGTCTGATAACATTGGCCAGATGCGAGCCGAAGATACCGCGATAATGATGAATTTCATCGATTACGACATATTTCAAATTTTCAAAAAGTTTGATCCATTTCGTATGATGCGGTAAAATTCCGGCATGAATCATATCCGGATTAGTAACGACAATATGCCCCGCGGACCGCACCAATCGCCGCGCGGTTTGCGGCGTGTCGCCATCATAAGTGTAGGTTTTGATATCGACGTCGAGTCCGTCGACAATATTCATCAACTCAGCCAATTGATCGCGGGATAAAGCCTTGGTCGGAAAAAGGTACAGCGCTCGATTGGAGCTGTTTTGCAAAATGGAGTTTATGACCGGAAGATTATAGCACAATGTTTTTCCCGAGGCGGTCGGCGTAACGATAACCGTATCTTGGCTGTCATTAATCGAATCGATGGCATCTCTTTGGTGCGAGTACAACTGCTTAATACCGCGCCTTTTCAAAACATCAACGAGTCGGCTGTCGAGATATTCCGGAAAGTCACGAAATGTACCCTTACGGGCGGGATAGGTCGTCCAGTGGACTATATTTTTTACTATGACCTGATCGCTTTTAAACGAATCTATTATTTGAAGTAAACTCATTTTTGTCTTTTACCGTTATGTAATTGCCGTTTACAAATATCACAAAAATGCTCACCTTTGCTGTCGATATCAAACATCTCCTGACTGTAATAATTGATACATTTCGGATTGCGGCAGCCTGAGATATTAAACAAAAGTGACAGGTGATGGACCGCCTGCTTGAAAAGCCGACCGTAAACCTTCATTTCATCCTCGGGCAGACCGTAAAATTCCTGACGGATTTTATAGAGTGAAACCGTCGCCGTACCCAGAACAGCATCGGAAAAACCGAGCACCGCCGCTTCATCGGGCAGGTAGATATCTTCTTCACAGACACCGAGAATCAATTCGCGGGCATTGGCTTTAACCCGCTCAAGTTTGGCCAGAATGATGCTGGCATAGTACTGATTGCGGATGACGTTATATGATTCCTCGGGAATCTTCATTCCCTTAATTATATCGACCGAACGCCCGAAAACCGGACCGATATTGGTCGCCAGTTTGTTTACGAGCATAAAATCAACCTCACCCAATGGTACGACAACTATTTTTGATTTAACAAAGGCCATCTTATTCCGCCAGAAAGAAACGCGATTCGGAACCGACCGGTGAGATATGGACTGTCATTTTCGCCGAGCATTTCGGGCACCAACCGACAAAAGCGTCACCTTTTTTATTCAAATATAGACGGTAATAAACCCGACAGCATTTGAAAATAACACCGATATGCGGCCGTTTACCCGATTGTTGGTCCCGATTCTTTCTCTCTTTTTCCCCGGGCATACTTAAAAGAACCACTTATTTTAAAGTTTCTGTTCTGGAAAAATATTCTTTCATTATATAAATCGAGGCCGATGAGCCAATCCTCTCGGCTCCGGCGGCGATCAACCTTTCGGTGCTTTCCAAATCCCTGATGCCTCCCGATGCCTTCACTTTTATATGCCCGTCAGCCGCCTCAAACAATCGCCTCACAACTTCCTCCGTCGCGCCGCCGAAAAATCCGGTGGCGGTTTTAACATATTCGGCCCCGGCGTTTATAATGGTTTTAACCGCCTCAATCTGTGCTTCGGGCGAAATCCTCGGCGCCTCGATAATAACTTTAAGGATTATTTCCTTTGGTAATATATTTCTAATCTGCGCAATCTCATCCTCGACCCTGTCGTACGCGCCCATTCTCAGCAAGCCGATATTGGCTACCATATCGATTTCAGCGGCACCATCCTCGACACCTTTGACCGCCTCGGCGATCTTGATATCGGTCCGGGTCGCCGAAAGAGGAAAACCGGAGACCGAAATTATTTTGACATTGCTGTCTGATAAATCCTGGGCGGCATCTTTTACCCAAAAAGGATTGATCGCAATCCCGCAAAAATCATATTCAATTGCCTCGCGACAAAGATTCGCGATATCCTCACGGGTTGTCTGGGGCGTGAGAAGCGAGTGATCAAAATATCGATTTAGATTTTTTATCATAACTGCTATTCTTCCAAAAGTATACTATTTCATCGCCCGTTTCACTTCCGGCAGGAAACTTTTGCCGGGGAAAGTATAGCCCAAAACAAACAAATCTGCAAGTGTTCGTGCAATATCAGCAAAAGTCTCACGGGTTCCGAGGTCAGAGCCTTTCTCTATCCGCTTGTTATACACCAGCAGCGGGACATATTCGCGGGTATGATCGGTAGAATGTTTCATGGTTGGGTCACAGCCATGATCTGCCGTCAAAATCAGCAGGTCATCTTCTTTCATTTTATTCGTCAGATCAGGCAGAAGCCTATCAAAATCCTCCAGTCCCCGGCCAAATGCGCTGACATCATTTCTATGCCCCCAGAGCATATCAAAATCCACAAGGTTGGCAAATATTAATCCATAATCGGTTTTATCCAGTTCGTCAATCACTTTATCCATGACTTCATTATTGCTGTGCGTTTTAACGGATTTGGAAAAACCGCGTCGGGCGAAGAGATCATAAATTTTGCCGATCGCCACGGACGGGACACTGTTTTTTTTCATAATGTCTAATATCGTTGGTGAGGATGGCTCAAGCGAAAAATCCCGGCGATTAACGGTTCGTCTGAAATTGCCCTTTTCACCGATAAACGGTCGGGCGATAACCCGCCCGACACCATAATCACCCTGGAGCAATCGGCGGGCGATATGACAGATCTCATACAATATTTCCAGCGGAATAATATCTTCATGTGCCGCCAGTTGAAAAACCGAATCGGCCGATGTATACAATATTATATCGCCGGTTTTAATATGATGCTCGCCAAGATGCTTAATTATTTCGGTACCGCTGGCGGTACAATTGCCGATCGTTTTTACATCTGCCTTTCGCTCAAATTCTTTCACTAACTCGTCCGGAAAGCCATTCGGAAAAAGGGGAAAAGGTTTTTCCAGAATAACTCCGCCGATTTCCCAGTGACCCGAAGTAGAATCCTTGCCGGCCGATTTTTCAGCCATCCGACCGAAACAGGCTTTCGGGTTTTGCGTCTGGGGAAGCCCCATTATCGCCACAATATTACCCAGTCCGAGAGATTGGCAATAAGGCATATTCAGACCGCCCAATTCGGCGGCGATATTCGGTATCGTGGCCGCACCTATATCGCCATATTGTCCGGCATCCGGCAGTTCACCGATGCCGCAGGCATCGAGAATAAGAATAATAACTCGTTTAAACATGATTATAATTTAGAGCGGTATTGGTGTGATTCAAATAAAAAACTGCGGGGAGGCCGGGGCTATTCGCGGGCGCAAACGCAATTGCACCCTCACTGCTAATTTGTCGAGACTTATACTTCCGTCACGCTCCAGTTATCATCAACCCAGAGTTTGATAATTTTGGCCTTGAAATTCCAGGTTTCAACAGTTTTAACCGAATTATCAAGTTGCAAAAGCTGCTTTTCCTTATCGACCGGATTTCCCGCGCAATCAAAATGGCCGACAATCGCAATCAGCTGTGAGCCATGTTTATTGACTGAAACATCAACACGGTTTTTTATAGAATCGATCAGAGCAATATCGCTGTTTTCGGCCAGAATTTTAATCGGACCCGGTTCGGTGATGGTGTCGACATGATTGACCTTATATTTTTTCATCAGATAGCTGTTTACCGGAAGTTGTGTTCGCCCGTCCATGCAATTAATCGCTGTGACAAATGTATCCTGAGCCATAAATATTACTCGCTAATGTCAAAGATGTTTATGATTTCTTTATCGATCATAAAATGTACCGGCTTAAATCTTCATTTTCGATTATATCCGAGAGTCTTTTATTTACCAGAGCGGCGTTGATTTTAATATTCTTTTTCTTGTTGGGTGCTTCGAACATAATATCTTCCAGAAGAGTGGTCATAATAGTATGCAGTCTTCGAGCGCCGATATTTTCGGTTTGGCTGTTTACCTGCTCGGCGATTTCGGCGATCCTCTTTGCGGACGATTTATCAAAATCGAGTTTGACACCTTCTGACGACATCAAGGCGATGTACTGCTTGATAAGTGCATTTTTAGGCTCGGTCAAAATACGGACAAAATCATCGGCCGTCAGTGAATCAAGTTCGACCCGAATCGGAAAACGCCCCTGAAGTTCCGGAACCAGATCGGACGGTTTGGAGGAATGAAAAGCGCCGGCCGCGATAAAAAGAATATGATCGGTCGTAACCATACCATATTTGGTCATCACCGCCGAACCCTCGACAATCGGCAGAATATCCCGCTGAACACCTTCACGCGAAACGTCCGGTCCGGTTTTTGATTTACTTCCGGCGATTTTATCGATTTCATCGATAAATATTATCCCCGATTCCTGCGCCCGCTCCAGGGCGTCACTGATAACATCATCCATATTAACCAGTTTGGAGAGTTCTTCAGAATAAAGAAATTTTCGCGCCTCGGCCACCGTTAACTTACGGCGTTTCGTTTGCTTGGGCATCAGGCCGGAAAACATCTCCTGAAAATTAATCCCCATCTCCTCCATACCCATCGGTGAGAAAATCTCAACCACCGGAAAACGATCCTGCGGAGTATCCAGTTCCACCATTTTATCGTCGAGTTTTCCGACCAATAGTTTTTCTTTTAATTTATCTCGGGTGGCATTATTGGCCCGCTCGATTTTTGGTCTGACCTCTGTTTGTGTCGCGTTCATCACCGTCTCGATCGGTGACATACCGGGAGGTGTGGTCACGGATTGCCTTTTGGGTGGTGGGGGTGGGGGCAGAAGTAAATCGAGCAGCCGTTCGATAGTATTTTCTTTGGCCTTTTCGGTAACTTTTTCCGCCTTTTCCTGTTTGACCATATTGACAGCCAGATCCACCAGATCGCGAACCATTGATTCCACATCACGACCGACATAACCGACTTCTGTAAACTTTGAAGCCTCTACC
>CAZJLX010000124.1:0-6968 GCA_964546545.1 uncultured Ignavibacteriaceae bacterium
GATCTGCTGAAGAATATCCAAGTTGACCGTCAACAGCCGATTGAATTTTTCATAGATCGCCAGCGCCAGATCAAAATTACCCAGCTCGAAATCATCATTGTTCTGCGGATGATCACCCGTGACAATAATCGTCTTAATCCCGACAGATTCGTAGCAGTTGCGGAAATAGTCATACTTTTCCTCGGCAATCGATTTCAGCGGCAGAAGCATCACCGCCTTTTTGCGTTTCATAAGCGAACCGATCGCGGCCATCTCGCCGCAGAATGACTTCCCGGCCGAGGTCGGCGCCGAAATAAGCAGATTCGGGCAATTGGATGTTGTTCCGTTATCTAAAAGACCGCTCCGCACCGCTTTCACCTGAAGTGGCAGAAGATAATCGCCCTGACGTTCCCGCCAGGCGCTGATAATTGACTCCGGAATATCGTATTTTCGCAAATCTTTCAACCTCATTATTTCCCTCCCTTTTTTTGCCTTATTTATCCTCAGACATTATCTCTCCGACCTTCATCCGCAGCCGCCATAACCGCACCGGGGGCATGAGAAACAGGTCCCCAGACGGATCATCATTATCAGGCAATGCGGGCAAAAATTTTCGCCCTCGATTCTGTTTTCATAATCTTCATATTGACTAAGCTCTTTGCCCGATTCCCGACCCGATTCGATTTTTCCGACAAAACGGCTATTATCTTTGATCATTCTATCCTCCATCTGTTTTAATTCATCCCTGAACTATTTATCGGCGTAAAAGAAACATACTGCACATTTGTGCAGTTGTCAAGTCATTTTTTCAAAATATTTATATTATTTCAGTGTGTGGCAATATGTTGGAGGAGACTGAAAACTAACCACAATATACAGCGTTAAATATTAATATTGATCACCTTTATTGTCATACCCGCGCGGACGGGTATCCAGGAATCTCACAATTCGCCGCAACAAACGTGGATTCCTGTCTTTCGCAGGAATGACAGATAGTAGTCTGATTATGCCTTTGGTCGGCTTATACGAACAATAGGTTGCCCATCGTTCTACGGTGAATTTATTCCCGTGACATTTAGACTCTCAGTCAATTAAGGCGCCCTAAAACGTTGGCTACAATATTTGTTTTCCTGATAAGAAAAAACGAAAGAAAAAGCGAATGAGTATTATAATGATTAGTCGGCCAATCAGGCATTAGCCGATCGGCCGACCGCATGAACCAGACTGGGATAGCTGGTAATAATATCAAAAATCCGGGTAATAATTAGCACCTTGGCGACCTGATCCGAAAATCCGGAAAAAACAATATTGCAGTTTTCGATTGAGGAAGTCGTAAACGCTGAAACGATCATATCCACACCCTGAGAATTCATCCAGGGAACCTCTGAAAAATCCATGACGATATTTTTCTCGCCATAACCAATGTACTCTTTAAGCTTATCAATCACGGGGATTGTGTCGTTGCTGCAGATTATTTTGTCCGACAGCCTAAAAATTACAAATCTATCCATAATGTCAATGGTGAAACTCATAAGCACCTCCTTATCTTATGCGATATCTATTTATCCTTAAATTTTCCTGATTTACAGGCGAATTAAGGTCAAATATGTTTGTAAAAAATTTTATTAAATTGTGGCACTTTTTCACGCTACCGTGTCCGGCAAATGTGGACTTGTGCCGGACACAATATTTTTCGCCAATGACGAAACGAATATATTTGACGGTTGATTGGATTGATATATGTAATTATAATTCGGTTAAGCAACAGTGTTCGAAGGAGATTAATATATGAACGGTTATATTCAGGTTTATACCGGTGACGGCAAAGGCAAAACTACCGCCGCGCTGGGTCTTGCTATGCGAGCCGCCGGGCATGGCAAAAAAACATATATCGCGCAGTTTATGAAAGGGACTAAATATGGTGAGGTCTATTTCATTGACAAGGTAAAGGAGATTGATCTCGAACAGTTCGGCTGGGAGGAATGTATCAGCAAAGAAGAGGTTACTCAATTCCATAAAGATCGAACAAACGAGGGATTAAAAACCGCTTATAAAAAAGTGGCAAGCAAACAATATGATATTGTTATTCTGGATGAAATTCTGGTTGCGATATGGTTTGGCTTAATCGAGGAAGACAAAATAATCGAGTTTATAAATCGTCATCCACGGGACAGTGAGTTGATTCTTACCGGGCGTAAGGCAACCGACAAGATTATAGAGTTGTCCGACCTAACGACCGAAATGAAATGTGTCAGGCATTATTACAATAAGGGTGTTTTGAGCCGGAGAGGTATAGAGCTGTAACTTCTCCTGTCCAGATGTGAACTGACGGATTGAATATATATGATTATAAGTAACTTACAGTCTGGTTTGCCCGAAATTCTATCGAGGGTGTAAACCGACCATTCGAAAAGCCTTATACTCTACTCCCTCAATTTAAACTCAACCGCAAATGAAACCCAGACGGCGACATTAAATCCGTTCTGCACCGCCGGACGGAATTTGCACCGTTTCGCCGCACTGGCTGCCGCCTCATCGAAACCAGCGTTGGATTCCGACGAAATCAGTATTATAACCTCGACCACATCACCGTTCTTATCCACCAGCGCCTTCACCCAGACTTTACTTTCAAGCCCCGCTTTTTTCGCCAGATTGGGATAAACCGGTTGAGCGGCATAAATCATCTTCGGCGGAGTCTCAAAATAGACGAACTCATCCTGTTCGGGGTATCCCGACTCATCTTCAAATGCTTGAAAAACATAAACATGATTTCCACTATCTTGGTAATAATCTCCCTGATTATCGACAATAATCGCTTTTTCAAGTTGAGTCGCGATAGAAATCTCTTCACCGATAAGTTCATCATCAGGAAACGGTATTGGAATTCCATTCTTGTTTTTGAGTTTTTGCAATTGACTACGGTCTTTTATCGGTTCGGGTCGAATAATGGAAATTCTTGGCCCAATAGTTACAATAATCGAATCAAGATGCCCCGGCGGCACGAGCGGTTGCTCCACCGGCGTACTATAGACAATCAGCGACGAAAAGAGCAGTGCTATTAGCACAGTCATTAAAGTTCCGAAAAGCATTCCCCGCTGATACTTCGCCTTCAATTCATAGGCACCATACGGTTTTGCTTTACGTTCCCACCGTAAACGATGGGGCACTCCTTCAGTTGGTTGATGTACTTTTCTCATTAAACCCTCCTTGTGTCAGTGTCGGGTTTCTCTCCACCTAGGCGGATTGGAACCACGACATACATTATTAATTGTAAGCATAACTGCTCATATAGGCAGACCGAAGGTATACATGGCGCCCTCTGCGCCTGGCGGTGAAGGTGGGGATGGATGTACAAAGCTACGGCGTCCTCGTTATGAAGACGCCGCAGTACAGAATCTGTTTAGTACAAAATTAGCCGCCGGCATTGGTCAGCGTAAATTCGACCGAGTATGAGACCCAGACGGCAACCGGTTTGCCGTTCTGAATCGCCGGTTTGAATTTGCACTTATAAGCCGCGTTAACCGCCGCCTCATCAAATCCGGCGCGAGAACCGGAAGATTTCAGGACCATCGCCTTTTTAACATTGCCGTCCTTATCGACCAGCGCTTTAACCCATACCACCGCTTCCATCCCGGCTGTCCGCGCCAGACGCGGATACTCCGGAACTTCCTCATAAATCATCTCGGCCGGAATTTCGACCGGGATAAACTCATCGGGTGACGGCATATATTCCTCATCGGGAATATCGACAATAATATCGCCGGCCTCATCAGCCGTCGCGGTAACATCGGGCGCCACAATTTCGGCCAGTTCATCTTTGGAAGCGATAACGATATCCTCATCGATTACTTCATCATCAGCCACCGGTTTGGGAATACCGACCTTGGGTGCGACCTTGTTCAGAGGAGCAATTTCAACCCGCGGTTTTGGTTTGGAAACGGTCGGCGGCGGACCGAGATCGGCTATTGTTTTAATCACGGTCGGCTGCATATATACGGTTTCCTCTGCGGTAATCACCTGATACAGATAGGCGGCACCGATGACAACGACAACAAATGCAAAAACCGTTAAAGAACCCAAGAACATGTTTTTCTGATACTTTGCCTTCAATTCGTAAGCGCCGTATCCGCCATAAAGGCCTCTCAGTTTTTGGACATAAGAAGCAGTACTCATGCTATTCACCTCCTCCCGCCGCGGCGGAGATAGCGGCGGCGACTATTCGATCATCACGATCTTCCCACGCGCCCATAGCATATCTATATGAAAACTTCTCATCCTTGGTCAAATCCTCGACCTTTTTATTATACTGTCGCGCCTTTTCAGCATTCCAGGATCGTTCCAGAAGATCGATTTCATCCAGAATATCCACCATTGCACTGTAACGCGCATTTTTATTAATCAGAATCAGCGTATTGAGTTTCGGTATCTCAAAGTTCAAATTCTTCAAGAGCATCCGCAGCGAATCGGCATCGACCTTATAACCGGCGGTATCGCCAACCGGCCTGATATCCGGAAGCAATTGCGGGAGATGTTTGGCCGGATCGCCGGTATTCCAGAAAAACCGGTTTTCCGCATCAATCCGGATAGTCAATAATTTTGATTCGGCAACTTCAACATCTTCGGTTTCGTCTTCGGGAGGAAGGTTAATTTCCATCGCCTGAGGCATCGAGAAAACAGTCGTCACCATATAGAAAATAAGAAGCAGCATAACAATATCAACCATCGGAGTCATGTCAACTCTAACGGCAATTCGGCGCTTGGGTCGGCGTCCGCCTTTGCCTTTTTTATGCTTGCTGGCACTTTCAGCTACTGCACCACCAGCCATCTACATCACCCCTTTCACAGCAAATATATTCATTATTGACCCGCCTCTTCCCGCATTTTTTCCTCAGCTTCGTTATCGGTGATAATCAAAAATCTTGTCAGTTCGTTTTCCGACATGGATTTCATGATTTCATCCATCACGCCATAGCTGGCATCGCGATCCGCCTTAATCACAATCAGCGCTTTCAAATTCACCGATCGGGCGCGGTTGATAAGCGAGGTAACATTATAAACATCGGCTTCAGCGTACTTACGAACCGTGGTCATAATCGCCTGACCATCCATAACCACTTCCTCGCGCTGCAGAAAATCGACAAAAATCGAATCCTGTTTGGTCACCGTGATATTGATAATATCCTTATCCGGCAATTCAATCATCGAATGCGACTGCGGTAGCGTTACCGCCTTTGCTTCAGGCGGCTTAAAACTGGTCGTGGTCATATAGAAAATTAAAAGAAGGATGGTGATGTCAACCATCGGTGTCATATCGAGCACAACGCCGATACGTCTTTTTTTCTTAATAGCCATAAATTATTCACCACCCGCTTTGCCCTTGAAAAGCTGAATCACTTCAAAGGTCGCTTCGTCAGTTGTATAGTTAAAAGCATCTACCTTATTAACAAAGAAATTGTAGAAAAAGATTCCCAGAATACCCGATAAAAGACCACCGGCCGTATTCACCAGCGCTTCGGAAATACCGACCGCCAACTGCTGGGCGTCAATGACCCCACCCTCAACATTACCGGTCGCGGCAAAAGCACGAATCATACCGATCGTCGTTCCCAAAAGTCCGACCATTGTGGCAATCGATGCGATCGTCGACAGAGCAATCAGATTGCGTTCCAGAAGCGGTCCCTCAAGGGCATTGGCTTCTTCAATCGCGGCCTGGGTCATATTGATTTTCTTTTCGAGATCGATTGAATTATCATCTTTGACGGAACGAAATCGTTCGATTCCGGCGCGCAGAACATTGGCAGTCGTACCACGCTGTTTATCACAGGCAGCCAGAGCGCCCTCATAATCGTCACCCTGTAAAAGCGTGATCAGCTTTTTGAAGAAAACCGGAATGGAACTGTTCCCCTTGGCGACTTTATAGAGTGAGAAAAATCTCTCAAGTACAAAAGACAATAACATTAGAAAGATGGTTATCAGTACGACAACCAGCGGACCGCCCTGATGAACCGAATGAGCGATTGAACCGGCCGGTTGAGCAGCAAGAATAACTCCCCAAACCACATAAGCGATCACAAAGGAAATCAGAAAATTAAGCGTTACGAATAGTGTCTGTTTCACCTTTTTTAAACCTCCAGCATATAGTTATTATTTTTTCTTCTCAAATTTCAACGGCCTTTACGGCATTCATTATGAAACAGGCCAGCGAAATATAGAATCCATAACTGAGTAATCCCAGATAGGCCCCCACCCCGTAACTGTCACCCAATTGGGCCAGGTTAAAATCGCCGGTATTAAATGAATAATTAGCTCCGACCACTGATAGTATCATGCATAAAAACCAGATACCAAGCGGAATCCAGTTTAATCTAAGAGCCTTTTTCAGTTTTAAGGCAATCGTATCAGCATCCCCCTTGGCTCCAAAGACAAGATAAAGCGTATATAAAGCGGAAAAAACGACCAGCAGTACATAAAACAAAAATAAAAGCCCGGTTATTTTCAGGATGATGCCTGATGAGAAAACGATACCCAGGAAACCAAACGAGGCCAGCGCCGATGCACTGCGATACTCTTTGCGATATTCTTTTTGTTTCCTTACGGCGGTTATCGAGGCGAATCCCATAGCGTCTTTGGCCCCAACCGTGACGCGATCGTCACTTTTAGCCGTCTCGGCGGCAGTTGTTTCCTCAACCTCCATTTCAGTCGCGGCCATCTCCTTTTCGGAAGTCCCCCCCCCCCCGGCCGTTTTCTCGGCCATCATCGCCGCCGAATCAGTCGTTCCCGGCATCATGGTCGAATCCGGCAGGATTGCCTCTTTGACCTGTTTCGGTTCGGATTCGACGACAAAAATAGCATAACCTGAAAACCAGGGCATAAAGAGGGTTGCAATCAGAAGAAGCGAGGTAATAGCCAGGACAATTTTTTCGTAACCGGCTACTCGTGGCTCATCAAAGGAACTCTTGTCCCTGATAACCGAGCCGGTTTTTCTTTTT
>CAZJLX010000125.1:0-6964 GCA_964546545.1 uncultured Ignavibacteriaceae bacterium
GTCTCTACTCCAGCCTGCTGATTGGCGGTCGGTTTCATGACTTCCGGCGGTTTTTTCACCATAGTATAGTTTTTACTTTGCTCAGGTTCGGCTTTGGCAAGCCGACTCGCATTATCCGGATTCTGTTCGACCGGCTTCTCCATGTCTTTCTCAACCTGTTTAATATCCGGCTTTTTCGGCGGTGCCGATTTCTTATTTTCAACCGGAGCAGTCGGCGTATTTTTTACAGGCGCCTGATGCTGGGCAAAATCCTGGTCCAACAGAGATGACTGAGACGGTTGATAAAAGGTCGATTCCGGCTGTATCTGTGTCAGAACCGGTTTTTTATCCTCTTTCTTTATTTCCGGAACTGACTTTTCTTTATCAACTTTCGGGACCACCGTCATAACCGGCTGCTGATCTACGACAGGTTTGAAGGCGGTTTGTAATTTAGTCGATTTCTCGATTTCCTGTTTCGGAGTTCCTTCTATTTTTTCACCCGAAGACCAGGCCGGAAAATCGATTGTTTTCTGATCAGGAAGATACACATAAACCGAGTTGGTTTTCTTTTCAATGCGATAAACCGCATCATGTTTCAGATCGAGAACGACCCGGACCGTTTTCTCCGGTTGAATCGAATACTGACTGGTTCGAATCGACTTAATAATCGAATTCGGCAGTTTGTCGTATGATTTTTGGTCGAGATTATGGACTGAGGGGAAAATATCCACAATCACGCGGAACGGCTTGCCATCTTTCGCTTCGACTATCTGATGGCTGAACTGGAAGGGTCCATCGGCATCTATCTTTAGAACCGTTTCTCCGTTCTGCCAATATAGATTAACCTTATCGACTTCGGAACTGGCCAGTGCCGTCACCGCGGTAAGTAAAAATATACTTAATAACAAATATATGTATTTCATATTACGGTCTCCTTAGCACCGGTTTAGTATGTCAATTCTCTAAGCCGTTCATCATCTTTAACAAAATAGGTGGCCAGATCAAAACTGGCGGTCATACTTGCATGAGAGGCGGGCGATCCCGATGCATTTGATTCATTGGCAGCCGACTCAGCCACTTTGGTCGTTAATATCTCCATATTGGACAGGTTTGCTATAAATGGGAAGTTGGCGATATATCCGACGAATTTACCAAAATTATGATAAGTTCCGTACATCGTTATCCTGAAAGAGGCCACATTATAGAAACTTTCGGGCGAGATTTCCTTCGGTTCTATTTTTGTAATCTTTGTTCCGGTTAAGGATGAGGCGGTGTGCAGCTGAACCAAAAATGACGGAATCTGGCGCACTTCCGGTAAAAGCTGTTCAATCTCACGATATCGCGATAATAATTCTTCATATTCCAGTTTCAGGGCATCAAGCGATTTGGATTTCATTTCAACATTCTTCAGGTCGGTTATCATACTGGAATATTCCTGAGTCATTTGTGTCAGTTTTTGGTTGTAGGATGTAAACATCCGCGCGTACCAGAAATAGGCAACTATCAGGAAGGCTACCGCACCTATAAATATTTTCTGTACTTTGGGGTCTTTGAAATCCATCTTAACCACCCTGTTTTGAGTTTGTATCAGAACCGGCCGATCGTTGGGCAACAATTCGCTCCAGATCCTCATCGGACAGATAATGCACATTACAACTTACTTTAAAATTGTATGCCTTCTGATTGCCGACCACCAGTTCTTCCGTTTTAAGAAGATCAACCTGATCAAAATAATCGGAACGCATCATTTTAATCATAAATGATGCCAGGGCATTGAGGGTAAAGGCAAAACCTTCAACCTCGACCGGCATCACCTGAGGACCTGATGGATCATGGGCTATTGTCGTCGTGTCAATTCGCGCCGTCGGATTGTCGGAATCGGTTATCTCATCAAAACGTGATAACCAGACAAAATCCGGTATATTCTTTGAAAAATCTTCAAGAATTCTGACCCAGGCACTGCGATGGCGATCCAGGCGTTCGACCGCTTCAAGCCGATCAGTAAGTTTGGCTTTAATATCCATCAATCCGTCTACCAGGGCGATATCTTTCTGAAGCTGCATGGTTCTGGCCCGGGCGATTTCCATCTGCCCTTCCAACTCATTGATTTTATATAACTGATATCCTGTTATTAAGCCAAAGACAGCCAGAACACCAAAAGCGGCCAGTAACATATAGGCACCCTGTTTGCCCATGGAAAATTTTCCGGACTTTTTGGTATATTGCTTGGGAAGTAAATTGATACTTATCATTGGCTCACCTCACTTCCCTCTTCTCATCGCCAACCCGACCGGAACGGTCAAAAGTGGCGCGATTTTTTCAGGTTCGAGATACTGGAACATATCCGGATCATAGTCGACATTACGCAGCGGATTTAAAATTTCCAGAGGGATATTAAGTTTTGACTGCAGGTATTCCGGAAGATATGGTACCAGAGCACCACCACCGCACAACACCATCCAGTCGATTTTATCAACCTTGGCCTGTGTCTTGAAATATGAAAAGGCCAGTTCCATCCCGGAGATCAATTCATCAATCGATGCTATAATGGTTGCCTTTAACATATCCTGATCGATCGAGTCTTTCATCTCGCCCTTTATCGCCTTGGTGGCAAGTTCAGCATTAAGGCGGAACTCTTTCTGAATGGCATTATAAATATCGCGCGTCCCTGATGAAATATCGCGGGTCGAATGATAGAGGCCATCCTTTAAATAAAGGACGTTGGTAACGTCAAAGCCGATATTGATCAGGACTGTCGTTCGATCCGGTTCGACTTCGTAATTGTACTCATAGGCGTTGAGGACAGCGAAGGAATCGACATCAACAATGGCCGGATGCAAACCGGCATCGAGGATCAACTCGACAAAAGAATTCAGAAACTCATTTCTGGCCGCAACCAGTAAAATTTCGGCCTTCTTCGTTTCTTCATCAACCTGAATCACGTGGTGATCCAGGGTCACATCTTCAACATCAAAAGGTGATCGCTGCTCTGCCTCGAACAAAATCGCCTGTTCCGCTTCGGAACCGGATTTTTTGTCGATCAGAAACTTATCGGTAATAACCCCGTAACCAGAGATTGACACAACCACATCTTTAATCTTTGGATCGATTTCATCGACTAACGACTGGATGTTAAAAATCACCGCTTCGCGATCTTTGATTTCGTCGGAGATTATGGCCTCAGAAGGAAGCTCCTTTATTCCCAGAGCAGCCACCGAATAGCCATCCTTGTTCAGGTCAAGCTTGACCAGTTTAATTGAATTGGCTCCGACATCAAGGCCGACTACATTCTTATTCTTTTTTGTTAACATAAGCGTCTCTTATCTAAAGCGTCTCTTATCTTAAAAACCGTATTCTTTCGCTTCATCTTAGTATTTTATCGTCAATTGGCGAGCAAAATTAACACAAAACTAATTTATATAAGATACTGTTTTGGAAAAATATGTCAGATTAGTTAGCAATTTGTCATTTAAGAGTTAATTGTCTCATAATTTTTTACATAAGCGTAAAAGGATAGATAAGTCATTGAAGTCATATGAGATAAAAAAACCCCCGCGTCTCAACGACGGGGGGGTTTAACCGGAGGATGAGAAAGAGGGAGTTGTTAATAATTATGAATAAATTCAATCCTTGATCTTCCGGTGGACGCCAGCACGGTTAAGTGCGTGTAACATATATTATTACCATTATTAGACATCATATATATATTCCCTGATTCAGCGGCGGATCCGTTTGGCTGAAAGACCAGTGAAGAATTACTGAAGGTCGAATAAAGATAATTAAACGATGAGGAAAGAGTATCAACCGTTATAACTGAATCGGAACCATCATCATAAGTAAAATTTGATGGATTGGCGATATCCTCGAAATATGTCAATGTGTAATTGCTGCCATCAATATAAATACCATATTGAGATTTACTGCTAATCGCTTCTGATCGTGCGGTCCGCATCAATGAAAGCAACTGTTTGGCCTGCCCTCTGAATTTAATACGCTCATAAGCTGAGTCAAAGTGCGGCATGGCTAATGCAGTAACAATACCTATGACAACGGCGGTCACAACCATTTCTATCATGGTGAATCCGCTTTTGGATTTTAATCTGAATTTTAACATATCTATTTTACCTTCATTTCAAGTAACCTTGCTAATTCGTTTTGCATAAAGAGTGCCCCGCAGAGTAAAATATTTACAACTTTAACGAAAGCCTGGAACCTTATTGTCCGATAATATGTTAGACAAGAGAGAAAGAAAGAAAAAAAATAAATGTCGATTTTTATAATGATTCAAACTGAAAAATATATCGGATTCACCCCATATTAATTGATATCGGCCAACAAAAGATTGACAATTTTGATATCTGTAATAAATTATAATAAGACAGTTACTTACCTTTGTGTATCAAAGACGGAAAGGAAATATAATGAGCCGTAGATTATTCGAGACTATTTTTATCTTCACTATATTAGTATCCGCCGGAATGGCCGGGGGAAGCAACAATGGGCAATTTTTGCAGGCATCAGCCATTACGCTGGATAAATCGGCCGAGGTCATCTCCCAAAAAACGCTGGATTACCTGACCTTACAAAACGAAACATCGGGAAAGATCTGGGTCTTTTTTAATGATAAGGGAATAGATAATAATAGTGAGTTTCTTGAGGCGGCTCAAAAAGTCCGGATCAATGAACATGCAAAAATTCGAAGAGAGAAAAGCGGGATTAATTCGATTTTGTTTGTCGACCTTCCAGTCGTTCAATCCTATATTGACGAAATCGTTTCGCGCGGGGGGAAATTACGCCGTATTTCGCGCTGGTTAAATGCCGCCAGTTTTACAATGCCGCTCGATAAACTGGAAGAAATAGGACAACTGCCGTATGTGAATCGGATTCAACCGGTCGCTTTGTTTAATAAAAACAAAGAATTCGAAAGTGACGAATCACTGGTCGGACCGAAATTCGCGCCGGAAAATGCGGACCTATTGGATTACGGCGAATCCTGGACTCAAATTTATATGATAAATGCCTACCTGCTTCACGATATGGGCTTTTCCGGACAGGGCATAATCGTGGCGATGTTCGATACCGGATTTCGGACGACTCATCAGGCTTTTGAGCAATTGATCAGCGAAGGCCGGTTACTCGGTCAATATGATTTTATTTTTAATGATGATACAGTACAGAATCAGGCGGATGACTGGGCTTCGGCGCAGGATCATGGCACCTCAACCTGGTCGGTTCTCGGCGGCTGGGCACCGGGCGATCTGATCGGGCCGGCGTATGGCGCCTCGTTTCTGCTGGCCAAGACCGAGGATGTTCGCTCCGAGACTGCGGTTGAGGAGGACAACTGGGTGGCCGCGCTGGAGTGGGCCGATTCGCTTGGCGCCGATGTTATTTCCTCATCGCTCAGTTATTCCGATTGGTACAGCTATGAAGATTTTGACGGGGCGACCGCGACGACAACGATTGCTGCCAATACCTGCGCTTCTCTCGGAATTATGCTCAGTAATTCGGCGGGCAATGAAGGACCTGATGCCGGCACGATAGGTGCCCCGGTTGACGCCTACGACATACTTTCGGTAGGGGCGGTCAATTCAGGGTATTCGATAACTTCCTTTTCATCGCGGGGACCGACGTATGACGGACGAATCAAACCGGAAGTCTGCGCTATGGGTCAAAGCGACCGATGCGCCGACGGGACCGGTGACCTGGTTTATACATATAAAAGCGGAACTTCGTTTTCGGCCCCGCTGGTCGGCGGAGCGGTGGCGACTTTGATGTCGGCCAACCCGCAGTTGACACCGCTACAGGTACGAAAGGCTTTGATGGAAACGGCCAGCACAGCCGCCACGCCGGGTAATACTTACGGCTGGGGTATTATCGATATGTATGCCGCCTACAATTGGGGTGCAAATTTCTCAGCCGATACATCAATCGGTTATGATTCATTAACGGTCAGTTTTATGGACAGCTCGACTGTTTCGGTTTCATCGTGGAAATGGCACTTCGGCGACGGTGATTCATCCGCTGTGCAAAACCCGACTCATACTTATAACATACCAGGCAGTTATGATGTCAGTCTGACTATCGACTCGCCCGATGAAGGCAGCCTGACCCGGCTTAAGGAAAAATATATAATGGTCCTGGCCGATACGGTCAAACTGGAACCAACCGCGGCCGCGGTCGGTGATACAGCCATCATGTCGGTTTATATGTCCAACAGTCAGGATTTGAGTGACATCATCGTTCCTATTTCATATAGTTCGGCCTTGAATCTTGAATTGATCGACGTGACTCGCGGCGACCGAACAACTGATTTTGAGTTATTACAGGAGGTGTACCGCGATGATGGTTCCGATTATCTCGCCTTCAAATTAACCGCCGACAGTGGCGGCGGGACATTACCGCTGACAACGGGCAATGGTGAAATCGCACAACTTCATTTTGTTATCGGTAGCGGCTCTACCGGACAGGCGGCTATTATCGATACCTTTCCTCTTCCTTATGGGGGTTATCATCTGGAAGTTACGACATCATGCGGTGCAACTTACGGAACCCGTTTCTTAACCGGAACGGTTATTGTTGCATCCAATTTGAGAGGTGATGCCAACAATGACGGGGTAGTGAATATCTTTGATGTGACGTTCTTAATTTCATACTTATATCGTGATGGTCCACCGCCGATCTCGCTGTGCGCCGGTGATGCAAATAATGACGGAATAATTAATATATTCGATGTCACTTATCTGATATCATATCTGTATCGTGACGGTCCCGCTCCGGAGCCGGATTGTTAGGCTATTAAAATCGGTGTTAGGAAATTGGCAGGAGCGCCCTTCGGGCCTTGCGCTTCGCGCAAGCATGGCTCCTAACCTGCCAAGGCTATAATTTTATATACATTACCAAATTTTTAATATCAACAATTGAGTTGTGTCGCCTATGAAAAGGCCGTTGTCAAACTGTTTTTATCGGATTGTATAGTCACCTATTC
>CAZJLX010000126.1:0-6933 GCA_964546545.1 uncultured Ignavibacteriaceae bacterium
TGGTCGAGCGGATGTTTGTCCGTCGCGCCGAGTGGCAGAACCAGTTCGGCGATTTTCATCGGATGGGTTTTTGGCATTTCTTTAAGGATCAGTTTGGCGCTACCGGCGGCCGGTTTTTTATTATTCTGATTCTCGGCCTGTTTGGAATCTGGGAGACAATTCGCCGACGGCCCGAGATTGGTCTGCCGTTTTTTGTGATTATTATTATTTGTACTATCGGTCTGATATTATATATGAATTTTGCGGACGGGACAAGAAGGCACCCCGTGACCGGGGGGGATTACCTCGAGGTGCGTAATCGGGACTATTTCTTCACACCCGGTTTTGTCTTTTTCGGACTGGCCATCGGTCTGGGAATCGCCGCCTTTATTGACCTGATACGCGATTCCTTTAAAAATTATTCTCCGAATATTCGCCGGGTCGTTTTTGGTTTTTCGTCGCTTCTGGTGCTGATGCCGATTATTCCGCTGTCGCAAAATTATTATTATAATGATCGTTCAAAAAATTATATACCCTATGATTACGCGGCCAATTATCTTAGGTCCTGCCGGGAAAATGCGATTTTAATCACTAACGGTGACAATGACACTTTTCCGACCTGGTGTATTCAGGAAGTGTACGGTTTTCGCAAAGATGTCAGAATCGTAAATCTGTCGCTGGCCAATACCGACTGGTATATAAAGCAGTTGCGCGATAATCTGAATTTGCCGATAAATCTGACTGATGAGCAAATCGAAAATCTCCGGCCATATTCTACCCCTGAAGGCCGAAAGGTCAGAATTCAGGATCAGGCCTCCGATATCATTTTAACCGGCAATAAATGGCGCGATCCGGTTTATATGGCGGTTACCGTTTCGGAGGACAGCCGGGCCTATCGCGGTCAGCCTTTGAAAGATTACCTTGAGCTGGAGGGACTGGTCTATCGTCTGACAACCGATAAAGGCGGAGAAAGAATCAATTACGAATTGACATCGAAATTATATGAAAAAGAATTTGTCTACCGGGGAACCGATGATACGACTATTTATAAAAGTGAAAGTACGGCCCGACTGATTAATAATTATGCCCAGGGTTTTCTATTTATGGCCGATACGATGCGGCGTGTCGGTGAGTATGAGGCTGCTATTGAGCATGTCAAAAACGGCCTGAAAGTACTGCCCCGTTCGTTTGATATATATGCGTACTACGCTCAATTGTTGGGCGAATGGGGGAGACTTGATACCCTGGAGAGTTTTGTCGAAAATGCCCCGGTTCCGAATAAGCAGCAGTTGTATTATAACTGGGCGATGTCGGCCAATTATGCCGGCCGTCTCGATGATGCGATTTTCGTTTTTGGCAAAGCCCTTGAAAAGGATCCCGATTATACCAATGCTTTCAGGGCGCTCGTGAGAACTTTATATCATAATAAAAGGTACAGTCAGTTACGAGAGATTGTCGACAGTTGGGCGGCGCGACATCCCGAAGATAAAGAGACGGCTGAACTTCAACGCCAGATCAGGCTTGTTGATTCGGCCAGCGATTCGATAGTGGGAGGCAGGTGATGAAAATCCTTGCCTTAAACTGGCAGGATTTGTCCAATCCTATGGCCGGTGGCGCGGAGGTCCATCTCGAAGAATTGCTGCGGCGGATTGCCGCCAAAGGGCATGATATTACTCTTTTTTGTTCGGGCTATGATTCATCGCTCCCCGAGGAAACAGTTGAGGGTATTAAAATAATCAGACATGGCAACAGGTATAATTTTAATCTGGTCGCGCCCTTTAAATTGAGAAAGCTGGTTAAGGAAAATAAATTCGATGTTATGGTGGAAGATATCAATAAGATACCCTTTTACACTCCGCTTTATCTTAAAATCCCCACCCTGGTCGTCATTCCCCACCTTTTCGCCACGACCGTATTTAAGGAAATAAATTTTCTACTGGGGACATATATTTTCCTCGCCGAAAGACCGCTTGTGCCGGTCTATAAGGGACGGAAATTTAACGTAATTTCCGAATCGACCGCCGAAGATATAATCGATCGGGGTGTCCCGCGAGAGGATGTCTCGGTTGTGCATTGCGGGATCGATAATGAGACGTATAACTTTAATCCGAAATTGCCCAAATTTGAAAAACCGACCATCCTATATCTCGGTCGGATAAAAAAATATAAGTCGATTGATGATCTGATAAACGCTTTTGGAATCGTACTTTGTAAAATTCCCGAAGCGCGTTTAAAAATCGTCGGCAACGGGGATTATCTGCCGCAATTAAAATCACTTGCAGGTCGGCTGAAAATCCGCGATAAAGTCGATTTCCCCGGTTTTGTCAGTTCCCAAGAAAAGGTGGATTTGATGCGACGTAGTCATGTTGCGGTATACCCCTCGCTAAAAGAAGGCTGGGGACTGACCAACATCGAGGCCAATGCCTGTGGGACAGCGGTGGTTGCCGCCAACTCGCCCGGATTGCGCGATTCGGTTGTCAATAATGAAACCGGCCTGCTGTATCAGTACGGAAACGTTTCCGATCTGGGCGAAAAAATTATCAGTCTTCTGACTGATGAACAAACCCGGGCGCGTTTGGATAAAGGCGGTCTGGAATGGGCGCGAAAATTTAACTGGGACGATGCCTCTGAGAAATTTTTTAAAATTCTTGCGCAGGTCGCCGCGGAAGGAAGAGGGTAGTGGTGCCCCGGAAAAAAATCTGGTCATTTATTCTCGGTATTGTCATCTCGGTAGTTTTTCTATTTGTTATTTTCAGAAATGTAAATTTTGCCGATTTGATTGGCGCCCTGAAAAGTGCCAATTACTATTGGCTGATTCCGAATATATTTTTTGTGATCCTGGCCATGTTCCAGCGCGCTCTGCGATGGAAATATATGCTCATGCCGATTTCATCGTTAAAATATAGTCGTTTGCTTTCGGCCACCTGTATCGGTTTTATGGCCAATAATGTTTTGCCTCTGAGATTGGGTGAATTCGTCAGGGCGTACGCTCTGGCGCGCCAGGGTAAGGAAGTGACCAAATCCGCCTCGCTGGCAACCATTTTTGTCGAACGGATGGTTTTTGATCTTCTCGCGCTGTTATCGATATTGACCGTTATTTTGTGGTTTGTCCCGACCAAATTCGATAATGAATTCAGATTCGGTGCCTTTTTATCGCTGGGGGTAGCGATATTCGGACTGATATTCGTAATTGTTATCCTTATGAAACCGGAAGGAACCGGCCGACTGCTGACCAGATACCTCTTTTTTATTCCGGACCGCTTCAAGGATACCATTGAAAAAACGATTGTCAAATTTTCCAAAGGTTTGCTTTTTCTGAAAAACTGGCGCTATACTTTCTGGGTCTCTTTTCATTCGATTCTTCTCTGGCTCTGTATGGGTATTTCCAATATCTTTATATTTTATGCCTTCGGTTTTGACCAGCCACCGTATAGTTTGCCTCTTTCCGCCTCATACGTTCTTTTGGTGGTTGTCTCAATTTCAATTCTAATTCCTTCGGCACCTGGTTTTATCGGGGTCTATCATGCCGGGGTTGTTTTGACCTTAAGCTATTATGGGATTAGGGCCAATTCACCCGAAGCCGTTTCCTGCGCTCTGATTTTACATGCCGCGCAATTTATTCCAATTACCCTGCTTGGCTTTTTCTATGTCTGGAAAGAAGGATTATCATTGAAGCAGTTCGAAAAAGGGGCTATGGAAGATGACGACCGTAACGGATAAAATATATGTTGTCCTTCCGGCCTATAATGAAGAGGGCAAAATCGGCCGGGTGGTCGAAAAGGTCCGGAAAATTAATCTGGTCGATGAAATAGTCGTCGTCGATGACTGCTCCTCCGATAAAACCTCGGAAGAAGCGTCGCAGGCCGGTGCCACCGTGATTCGTCATGAGATAAATAAGGGTGTCGGGGCGGGTATCAGGACCGGAATCAATTACGGTATCAAAAATAATTATGATATATGCACTATTCTGTCCGGTGACGATCAACATGAGCCGGAAGAAATCGAGCGAGTGGTCAGACCGATAATCGAACGCCGATATGAATTTATTCAGGGTTCCCGCCGTTTGAAGGGCGGACAGGTAGTTAATGACCGTCCCTTTCGCATGGTTACGACGCAGTTGTATTCGCTCCTGTTTTCTATTCTTGTCGGTCGCCGAATCAGTGATGCAACCAATGGCTTTCGCGCCTTCAGATTGTCTGTTTTTGACCAACCGGAAATTAATATCGAGCAGGACTGGCTTGACAGGTACGAACTGGAGCCGTATATATTATATAAAGTGTGCCGGAATCGGGAGATACGAATGAAAGAGGTGCCGATTACAATCTACTATCATTCCGATCCGAAGCAATATACCAAAATGAGACCGTTTCATGATTGGTGGCGATTGGCCCGGCCGATGGTTTTTCTGGCTCTGAAATTAAGGAAATAAGCGGTATGATAAAAATTGAATTCACTGGAAAAACGGTTCTGGTTACCGGTGGTGTCGGATTTGTCGGTTCAAATGTAGTTGAGCGGATAGTCCGGACCGGCGGAAAAGTGATCGTTTTGGATGATTTATTCACCGGCGATAAAAGCAATATCGACCCGGATATACCTTATGAGTTTGTCGAGGGTTCGGTTACCGATTATGATCTGGTGCGCGATCTGATGGCTCGCTCTGACTATGTCGCGCACATGGCGGCGCGTAATATTATTATTTCGACCAAAAATCCTCGAGAAGATTATCGGGTTAATATCGGCGGAACATTAAATATCTTGATGGCGGCGCGTGAAACAAAACCGACCCGGATTGTTTATACTTCGTCCGCCTCGGTTTACGGTAATCCGCGAATATTACCGATCAGCGAAGACGAGAGTCCGTTGACTTTTTCTCCGTATTCGGTCTCCAAACTGGCCGGTGAAAATTACTGCTATTCATTTTATGAGACATTTTTTGTGCCGGTCACGGCCGTTCGATATTCCAATATTTACGGCCCGAAACAAAACCCGAGTAACCCGTATTGCGGTGTCATATCAAAATTTATCAGAAGCATAGATAAGGGTGTAACCCCGCAGATTCATGGTGACGGCCACCAGACGCGCGATTTTACTTATGTCGATGATGCGGTTGACGGTACATTAACCGCTCTGTTATCCCCGCGTTCCGAAGGTATGGTTTTTAATATCGGTACCGGCGCCGAAACGAGTATTCTTGATGTCGTCAGTACGTTGACGGAACTGATGGGGACCGATCTCGGCTGGGAACATATCGATCGGCGCGATATCGACAATATCCGTCGCCGGGTTTTAAATATTGAACGGGCGCGAACCCGTCTGCGCTGGCAGCCCCAGGTGACTTTACGTGAGGGATTACGGCGCACCGTTGACTGGTATAAAAAGATAAAAACCCGAACCGTCTAACGACATAAATTAAATGCTGTCCCGATTAAGTTGGCGAAACAAACTGGCAGCGATTGTCACTCTCGGTTTGATAATCAGACTCATTTTTATATTTTCGACCGAGCAGCTTCCGGTTATGTGGGATGCCCGGTTATACTCGTCGGCCGCTCTCGGTCTGATACATTATCTGAACGAGCAGGGCGATTTCGGACATCCCGAACTTGACAGTCCCGCCGATTCGGTCAGATCACGTCAGCTCTTCTACAATACTATGCAGGATTATATCGAGGGCGAGCAAATCGAGTGGTTGTACTATAAAATCCCCACTATGCATCGTGCCCAGCATTATCTTTTTCTCTCCGGCCCGACCCTGCCTATGATCCTCGCCTTTTTATTTATTCCTGATGTCGGCGGCGATTTTATTCTGGTGCGTCTGTTTAATTGTATCATTGATTCCATATCTATTCTGCTTTTAATGATCATTACCGTTCGGTTGTTTGATAAGCGGATTGCAATACTGGCCGGTCTGCTGTACTGTATCTATCCGCCTTTTATTCAGTTGACCGGCGTCGTCTCACCGGAACCGATAACTGTCTTATTAATTCTGCTGACCTTTTATCTTTTGATGCTGTGGTACGACAGAAGGCAAAACAAATATATTTATCTGTCCGGACTGACTCTGGGTCTTTTGGTGCTGACCAAACCGACCGGAGTGCTACTTTTCGTACCCTTCGCTCTCGGTTTTTTATACGATCACAGAAACGAATTTAAATCGGCTCTGCTTTGCCTGGGCCGGGCCTTGATACCATTTATATTGCTTATCCTGCCCTGGCTGATAATAACCTCGGCCTATTTTGAGAAACCGGCCATTCGCGATCCGGATTACTCGACAGCCAATCTGCGGTCATCATCGTCTATCGAATATGAAGGATACGATCTCGATTACGCCGATGTTGATTTCTGGATTCGGCCGGTGTTGTATACCATAAAGAATGATCCGGTTGGTTACGCGCATTTGCTTTTAAAAAAATTCGTACGGATGTGGGCTTCGCCGCATCATGATTTTGAAAAATCTTTTTTGATGCCGTTGCAACTCTCTTCGGTTTATCATTTTATTTTAGTTCTATCCGGGCTGTTCGGGATATTCCTTTTTTGGATTAAGAAAAAAAAGGGACTGATATTTCTTTTATTGATTCCCCTGTATTACACGCTGATTCATATCATATTTCATTCACTGGCGCGGTATAATCTCAATCCGATGCCGATAATAATTATCGCGGCGGCGGCAGTATTGATATATATGTATGATTATATCCGGGCTAATTTATTTCCAAAACGTCAGACCTGTCAATTGATGAAAATATTTTTGTTTATCCCCGGAATATTATTTATTATCTGTTTTCCGGAACAACCGATGATAGATCTGTTTGGCTTGTATTCCGGTCTAATTATACTCCAATTTCTGAGAATAATTATCCTGCTTGTTATGATATTTGTTTTATTTAGGATATTAATCTTTTCGCTGGATAAAAAATCGGCCATGAAAGTATCCCTGGTGCCTTCTCTGATTTTAAT
>CAZJLX010000127.1:0-6915 GCA_964546545.1 uncultured Ignavibacteriaceae bacterium
GATTGTAATGCGATTGGCTAAATTAAAAGTGCCTTCACATTCTTCAACGCGCCACAATTTATTAATTTGATCCATTGTCAACAAAACATCCGATTATTTTACAAATTCAAAGGTGTTTTCAAACGATCCTCGTTTATAATAAGATAATACATTAAATCTCTATTTTTGTTTTTAGCCTATTTAGACAAATCTCTAATACAACCGGCAGACCGTTCATAGGCGCATTTGTCTCCATAGCTCTTGTTTAGCAAGCAATAATATGATATATTAATAAATACAGCAGGAAGATATTGATTATGCCCAAAGACCACAGAGCGTTCTTTAATAATCTCATCAGTCGATGTAAAGAAGGAGACGACAAAGCCTGGCATGAATTGATCGATTTGGTGGGTCCGGTCATTTTCTCTCATTGCCGGAAAAGCAGGCTTTCGCGTGATGAGAGTTTCGATATTTTCGGACGCGTTTCATATCAACTGGTAAACAGCATCAACTCTCTGAAGTCGCCGGAAAAGATCCTTTCCTTTGTCATTACAATTACTCGCAGGCAAATCTACAATTTCTATCAAAACCTGAAAATAGTCGATTTTTATGGCGAACAAACCCTGGATTCGATCCCTGACGATGTTGGCGTTAGCCCCGATAAATTATATGAAACGACCAGGATAAGACAGGTTTTAATGGAAGCGATGTCGCATCTTTCCGATCGGGATAATAAATTGGTAAAGATGTTGTTTTTCGATCCTAATGAACCATCGTACAAAGAGATATCAGAGAAATTAAAAATGCCGGTGTCCTCAATAGGACCGATACGAGCCAAAATTCTGGCCCGGCTGTACCAGGTCCTGAAGAAAAAAAGTGGGAATTTGGGTATTTTTAGACCCGCTAAACAAGACCAAGTAAGTGGATGAAATATGAGTAATAAAAAGAAACAGTTTGAACAGCTTATTGATTATATCAAGGGTCGGTTAAGTCCTGAGGAATGCTCTTCTATGAAAGCGCAGATTGATAAGGATCCAATTCTACAACAGATGATTGCTGTCATTGAGGAAATGCAAGATGAAATCGATCAAATCGAATGGGAGAAATTACAGAAACCTTCTCATGCTCTTTTTGATCGTCTTCTTAATGATATTAAAAAGCGAAAAGGTGAAATGGGCGATAAAAGAGGTGTCACCATTTTCGACTCCGGTTTACTGCCTCTGGCAGAGGGTGTCCGCCCTGCCGAGGTGGATACTCGCCGGCTAAAATACCTTATTGGCGATGCACAATTGGAATTATCTATTTACCCGGTATCTCCACGATCGTATGAATTAATCGGCCAGATCTCGGGGCTGGACCAGGTTAAATCATTATCGGTCGAATTAAGCGGCGGGAAGTCTCGAATCACGGCCGAGGCCAACCAGTTCAATCTATTTCGAATTTGCCGGATTCCGGCAGGCAAATATAATTTGAATCTTCTTGAGGGACGAAATATAATCGGAATAATCAATCTTGAGTTATGATTTCTTTATCAGAAATATCGCGGCTGTGTTCTAAAGACAGCATTGATCGACACATTCAAAAGAATTACGAAGGCGACGTTTTTCTTTTTATTTCCGATATCAATTCAACCGTAAACCGGCTATTACAAACGAATCTAAAAAAGGTTGGGCCATTTATAGATCGATTGACACCATGTTTTAACCATCTGCCACCTTTTCATCGGCCGCGACTGCTGGCCATAAAAGCCCGCTTTGCGCATTCGACGGGACAGAGTAAAACCGCACTGCGGATGTACAAACTGGCGGTCGACCGACTTCAAAAAGTCAGGAACTTTGATGCCGCCGCCCGTGCCCGTCAGGGTCTAATGGATGTACACATGTACCTGGGTAATTATAAAAGGGCACTCGAGGTCGGACGGAGCGCTCTGAGGTATTTCCAGCGCAAAGGCAATAAGTACAATGCCGCCCGCGTCATGACAAATATTGGCAACATTTATCATCGTCTGGATCGTAATAATTTATCGCTCAGATACTATGATCGGGCGCGCGAGTTTTTTAAACCGCGGGGTGGCGTTCCGCTGGCGATTCTGGATTTTAACCGGGCCAATATCTATACCAATCTCAATCAATTAGACAAAGCTGAGGAACTTTATAGATCCGTTTCAGATAAATTTAGCGAGAATCAAATGGATCTGGCGGCCGGAAAAGCCAAATACTCGCTTGCGTATTTATATTTCCTTGGCGATAAATATACTCTGGCTCTGAAAACGCTCGATCAGGTCGTGGATTTATTCCGTAATTCGGGTGATCCCAAATCGGTCGCCATAACCCAGCTTGATCTGGTTGAAATCAACACTCATCTTAATCAGGTTGGTTCCGCTGTTATGCTGGGTGAAAAAACATTGGAAATGTTTGGCAAACTCGGTCTGCGATATGAGCAGGCCAAGGCAGCATATTTTATCTCGGAAGCGTATCGGCAGTTGGGCGATAACCATCAGGCCGGAAGCTATCTGAACCAAGCGGAAAAGTTATTCATACAGGAGGATAACAAACTCTGGTTGGGTATGGTTTATATTACTCGCTCTCGACTTAAAATGGCGGCTCGGCGATATTCCGAGGCCCAATCCAGGGCCACTGCCGCTTATGCCCTTTTTAAGCAAAGCGGGGATGAAAGGCGGGGTCTTGACGCCAAAATAATGATTATGGAAATTTATCTTAAAGGAGGGCGGCCCGGCAAAGTCATTCTCCTCGGCAAACAAATGTTGAAAAAACGACTTGTCAACTATCAGCGGCATCTCATTTTTTATAAAATCGCCCTGGCATATCTCGATCAATCCGATCCGATAACTGCGTTCGGCTATTTAAAACGGGCAATTAATGTGATCGAGAAAATGTTGAGAAATATATATCCGGACGAAATTCGCTTTTTCTTTGCCTTTGATAAATATCCAACCTACTTGTCGGCAGTCAATTGCTTGCTGCTATTAAATCGCGTCGACGAATCTTTTCTTCAACATTCGCAGGCTCTGGTGGTTCTAAATCAACGGCCGATTCCAATGGATTTAATTAAAACAGAGGTGCCTGATAATCTTATCAAAATCCGCTCCAGTCTACGGGCTTCGTTAAAAAAACTCAGCCGCGCGCCGGATCAAATGCAAAGACAGATTGCCCCGACCGAAAATCTAAATCGCGATGAGTATCGGTTGTGGGATACGGAAAGAAAAATCAGATCTTACCTGTACCCCTCACCGGGAACAGCTCAACGACCGACGCAGACTTCGCAAAAGTATTCCAAACTTATCGTCGCTGACGAGGTCCTGGTCAATTTCTTTTCCGTCAATCAGACAGTGAACGCCTTTTGCGTTAATCGGGGTATTACTCGACATATAACCTTACCGGTTAAGCAACCAAATCTGGAGAATACAATTCGGGAATTACATTTCCTGATGGAAATAACGGTCCATTCTCCGGGTGGTAACTGCCATAATTCGGAAGTGATAGAGCATTACCTGAAAAAATTGAATAATTGGCTGATTGAACCATTAATTCTTCCGAACAATATTCGACGCATCATTCTGATACTTGATGGTTTATATGCTCAACTACCGTTTGCGGCATTTAAGGATTCCCGGGGAAGATGGTTAAAAGACTGTTATGAGATACAGACTATAGTTGACCCCGATAATCTACGGAAAAATCGTCGCGCCACAAACTTATCCGCCCGTTTCAGGAATGCCATCTTTGCCCCGCCTAATTCCGGCTTGCCGGCGGCCGAAAGCGAAGGGCTGAATATTAAAAAAACATTCTCGGCAGCCCATCTTTATACGGGCGAGAAGGCTGATATCGGCAACTTCCGAAAGGAATTGAAACAGGCGAGCGGATTTGTGCATATTGCCACCCATGCCTCACGATCATCGGAGAATCCGTTATTTTCCCGGATTATGTTGAGTGACGGGCCATTTTTTCCGTTTGATCTATTCGGGTCAGGAATAAAGGCCCGTCTGATAACACTTTCCGGCTGTCAAACCGCCGCTCCCGGCATTTATTATGGTAATTCATTTAGTCTGGCCAAAGCTTTTTATCAGGGAGGTGCCGACCGCGTCCTCGCTTCGCTTTGGCCAATTTCCGATAAAATCAGCTTTCTGTTTATGACGGAATTTTATAAGACACTCAAAACAGATGGGAACATATCGACTGCCTTCAGTATCGCATTGAATAATACCTGTAATATAAATGACAATCCGGCCTTCTGGGCCCCTTTTGTGATGTTGGGAATATAATTATTTGTAATTGGAGATATTGTATTATGCAGACAAAAAAGCAGTTGATTATGGCTTTGATGATCATCGGTATTCTTGCTGTTTTCCAATCCGCTGCAGTTCAAGGAAATCCTATCCCGGGACAGGCGGTTATGAAAATGACTCAGAATGGGAAACCGGAAGTCGTCCTTTATGGAAGCGGAGCCAGAGTAAGAGACAGTATCCCGGGGTCTCAGACGTACCTGATTGAGATGGATGACGGAGACGATTGGGATGCGGTGATGGACGAACTGGAATCAGACTCTAATGTGATATTCGTCGAATCGAATTATTCGGTGGAATTACCGGAGAGTTTTCAGATGAGTATCTCGTTCCCGGATGATGATGCTCCCCCGCTACTGGATGGAGTGGAACCCGGTGAATTCTTTGAACAACCGTCGATATATTCAGTCGGCATCGAGCCGGCTCAGGCAATCGCTACCGGGGCGAGTATTACCGTTGCCATTATTGATAACGGTGTTGATTTTACCCATCCCTATCTTTCTTCCAGACTATTGGCTGACGGGTGGGATTTCATTTCTGACGATAACAATCCCGGTTTTGAGACGGGAGAATTTTCGAGTCATGGTACATTCGTTTCGGGATTGATAGCGCTTATCGCTCCCGATTGTCAATTACTCCCGCTTCGAGCCTTTGATGGCGACGGCAGCGGCAACACCTATGCAATCGCCGAAGCCATTTATTATGCTATTGGACAGAGTGCCGATGTTATCAATATGAGTTTCGGCTCTGTCGAATCAAGCCAAATCATGGTTCAGGCATGTAATAAGGCAATCTTGAATGGGGTATCGATGGTTGCGGCCAGCGGCAACAATTCACACGACATACCTACTTACCCCGCCGCCCTGCCCGGCGTTATCGCGGTCTCCGGTATTAATGCCGAGGATTCTTTGGCGGCATTCTCAAATTATGGAGATTACATTGATGTTTGTGCTCCCGCAGTGGATCTATATAGTACTCTGGCCGGTGAAAATGAATGGGGAACCTGGAGCGGGACATCTTTTGCCGCACCAATTGTCACTGCTTCATGTGCATTGGTCAGGCAGATCCACCCCGACTTCTCAACATTCATAATGCACGAACATATTCGCCAAACCGCCTCGACCGAATTCCTCTGGGGTACTCTGGTACCGCCCGATCCCTTCTATGGTTACGGTCGAATTAATATCTACGATGCCGTCAGCCAGACAGATCAGACTCCTACGACCGAATATGGGGATTTAGACGGCGATGGGGTGGTTGATGTAAACGATGTTGCCAGATTGATAAAATATATTTACGGTCAGGGTCTGCCGCCAATCTCACCGGGAAATCCGGACATGAACTGCGATGGAGTTGTTGATGAGTTTGATATCGAGTATTATATAAACCGAATATATCACTACGGCCCGCGCTGTGGCCGCTGCAATTAAAGATTGATGGCATTAAAATGCCCCTTTTAAAAAGGGGCATTTTCCTTTTAAAATCATCAATTTCAATAGATCTCACATTAATTCGAAAAAAGCCAAATAAAAAGGTATTTTTTTTACTCTTAAACCTCACCCCTACAATGTAGGGGAAGATAGTTGGCATTGAGGATTAATGTTAAAGATTTTAAAATCAATGGCGTTTTACAATGCAATCAATATCATAATCACACTTTTGCCTTATCTGAATGTTAAAAGCATTTATAAGCCGAATTCAATCAAGGGGGTGATAGCGTAGACATTTTTTCGAACCGGTTTGTGTACACCTTTCACCAATTCATCGGAGGAAAGATGAAAAGACTAACTTTAACGATTTTTCTGATCGTTCTTTTATTATCCGGGGCTGCCTTGGCAGACAAAGTAATGAAAGTCAATCGAGAACTCGGTTCCTCATTCGTGGGATATGCTCCCGACAGATGTATCGTGATCTTCAAAGAGGGAGCCTCACCGCAGTCCGGACAAAAAGCCCTCTCGACGATAAACGACAAATTTCAGGTCGGTCATTTCAACCAGCAGTTCCCGATGGCTGAAATGGCCAGCAAGAAACATCCTACCGACCGGGTGCTGACCAGATATTATAAGGCCCGCTTCCCCGAGGGCCAGCTCGACCAGGTAATGGCGGCTTATCGCGATTTGCCGTTTGTGGAGAAAGTTGAACCGGTCGGTATTTATCTGGTTTCGGCCACTCCGAACGACGCCTATTATAATGATCCTCCCCCGGAATTTCCTTACGACCAATGGCATTATTGGGATACCTACGGGATAGAGGCCGATGCGGCCTGGGATCTGGAAACCGGTAATCCTGATGTTGTTTGTGCCGTCATTGATGGTGGCGTAAGGTATTACCATTACGATCTGGGCGGAACCAATCCTCCCGGACCGAACGATAACAGCACCAATGGTAATATCTGGGTCAACAACGGAGAAATCCCCGGAAACGGTATTGATGATGACAATAACGGTTATGTCGATGACGTCATCGGTTATGATTTTGTCGATTACGGCTCCCAGTGTACCGATACCGACTGTGGTACGGTCGATAATGACCCCTCCGATTGTGGCGGCCACGGAACCCATGTTGCCGGAACGATTGCGGCCATCACCAATAATGATCCCACTTTCGGCGTGGCGGGTGTTGCCGGCGGATGG
>CAZJLX010000128.1:0-6905 GCA_964546545.1 uncultured Ignavibacteriaceae bacterium
TGCCGATTTTGGCGTCATTCACCGATCATGGCAACGGCACGGGCACTTTTGACTGGACTCCGCTATATATTCAGGCCGGAACCTATAATATTACATTCTATGCCGATGACGGCGTCGCGATTGACAGCGAAATGGTCGTGATAACAGTCATTGAAGCGGGTAATCAGACACCGGTTCTGGCTGCCATTGGCAGTCAGTCAGTTGTGGAAGGAAACAATCTGAATTTTGCTCTGTTAGCAACCGATGCCGACAGTACTATCCCGGCTCTAACCACCTCAACGCTTCCGACCGGAGCGACATTTACCGATAATGGTAATGGCACCGGTTCATTTAACTGGATACCTGACTACACTCAAAGCGGCGTGTACTCAATAACTTTCTTCGCCGGTGACGGAATCAGTTCCGACAGCGAAGTGGTGACGATCAGTGTCAATGAAGCGGGTAATCAGTCACCGGTTCTGGCCGCCATAGGTGCGCAGTCGGTAACCGAAGGCAACGCTCTAAATATAGCCATCAGCTCCAGTGATCCTGACGGCAACAATCCGATCTTGACAACCACGACTCTTCCGAGCGGTGCATCCTTTGTGACCAACGGTGACGGGACCGGTTTGTTTGATTGGACACCGAACTATATCCAGGCTGGAGAATACGATGTGACATTTTATGCTTCGGACGGGTTCCTGATCGATTCAGAAACGGTAACAATAACTGTTAACGAGGCGGGCAACCAGTCGCCGGTTCTGGCCGCGATTGGCGCACAGACGACAACTGAAAATGTCAATTTGAACTTCGGCGTCTCGGCTTCCGATCCCGATTCGACGATCCCGACTCTGGCAACGACAACGCTTCCGACCGGTGCATCTTTTATCGATAACGGTGACGGGACCGGAGCGTTTGACTGGACACCCGATTTTACTCAGAATGGTACTTATGATATAACTTTCTACGCCTCAGATGGTGCTTTGATAGATTCAGAAATTGTGACGATAACGGTTAATGAAGCCGGCAACCAGTCGCCGATACTGGCGACGATCGGTGCTCGGAGCACGACCGAAAATGTCAATCTGAATTTCTCCGTTTCGGCCGTTGATCCCGATTCGACTGTCCCCGCTCTGTCAACTTCGACACTCCCAGTTGGAGCGACGTTTACCAATAACAGTGACGGCACTGGATTCTTCGACTGGACACCGATTTTCATCCAGGCCGGAACATATAATGTGACTTTTTACGCCGATGACGGCGTTTTGATAGATTCTGAAATTGTTACGATAACGGTTAACGAAGCGGGCAATCAGTTGCCGATATTGACGGCGATTGGTGCTCAGAGCACGACTGAAAATGTCAATCTGAGTTTCTCCGTTTCGGCGGCCGATCCCGATTCGACTATCCCGGTTCTGTCAACTTCGACCCTGCCCATTGGAGCGACGTTTACCGATAATAGCGACGGCACCGGTGCCTTCGACTGGACACCGAACTTTATTCAGGCCGGGTCGTATGATGTGACGTTCTACGCCGATGACGGCGCTTTGATAGATTCCGAAATTGTGACTATTACGGTTAATGAAGCCGGTAATCAGTCACCGACTCTGGCCGCGATTGGCGCCCAGTCGACTTCTGAAAATGTTGAGCTTAATTTCTCCGTCTCGGCGACCGATCCCGATTCGACTATCCCGGCTCTGTCAACTTCGACTTTACCGAATGGAGCGACGTTTACCGATAACAGTGACGGTACTGGTGCCTTCAACTGGACACCGAATTTCACGCAGTCGGGATCGTATGATGTGACTTTCTACGCCAATGACGGCGCTTTGATAGATTCCGAAATCGTGACCATTACGGTTAATGAGGCGGGCAACCAGCCGCCGGTTCTGGCTTCGATAGGTGACCGGATGACTGATGAAGGAATTAATCTTAACTTTACCGTTTCGGCTGTCGATGCCGATTCAACTATCCCGGCGTTGAGTACTTCGACTCTTCCGACCGGTGCTTCATTTGTCGACGACAGTGATGGAACCGGTACTTTCGACTGGACCCCTGATTTCACTCAGTCCGGTTCGTACAGCATAACTTTCTATGCCGACGACGGTAGTGCTATTGACAGCGAGATCGTAACGATTACGGTTAATCATGTAAATATTGCACCAGTCGCCGATGCCGGTCCGGATCAGATAGATGTTTTTGTAAATTCGGTGGTTACTCTCGACGGTACCGCCTCCGATGATTTTGATCTTGATCCGCTCGATTATGACTGGATCCAGGTTGGTGGTGCGACAATCTCTCTCTCCGACTCCACTGCTTCGATGCCGACCTTCCTGCCGCCGCTGGCCGATACCTACCTGTTCGAGCTGACGGTTTTTGACGGAGATCTTTATTCGATACCGGATACGGTTATGATTACGGCAGTTAATGCCGCGCCGCCGCAAGCACTGGCCGATCTGTCAATTGCGATTTCAGGCGATGATATTCAACTGACCTGGTCGGAAGCGACTCTTGATACGACCGGGGTGCCGACCCTGATCGGCGGTTATATAATCTATCGTGATACGATGGCTTTCTTTACTCCGACTTCCTCCGATTCAATCGGAGCTACCGATAATGTGACCTTAAATTTCACCGACAATAATATCGGCGGTGTCGATGTTGTCGGCGATACGATAAATCAGTATTTTTATACCGTTGTTGTTTATGATATATATGGAAACCGTTCTGATGTTTCCAACCGGGTCGGCGAGTATGATTATGAATTAATCACGACCGCCACCGGGAATTACAACCTTGTTTGTATTCCATTTGAGAACAGCGGGATTACTACGGCCGTTGAATTGATCGCGGCTATCGGACAATCTAATGTGTTAACTGTCAATAATTACCAGAGTATGTCACAGAGCTTTGAATCACGCTTTGCGGCCGGTTTCGGAGTCAATTTCTCTGTCATACCGGGCGCCGTTTATCAGATTAACGCTGCTGTGGCGACCATCTTCTCGGTGGCCGGTACTGTCCCTGCCGCCGGATCGGTTGATTATCAACTGGTTACAACGGCAACGACTGACTTCAGTTACATTTCGATTCCTTTTGACAGGGAGGCAGATTTCCATACGGCACAGGATGTCCTGGATAATTTGCCGGGCAGTTTTAACACCTTAAATCGCTTTATCAGCGGCTCGCAGAGCTATGAATCACGCTTTGCAGCCGGTTTTGGGGTCAATTTCCCGGTCAAGGCAGGTAAGCCATATCAGGCCAATGCTGCTGCCGGTGCAACATTTCCCGGCCCATAGGAGGAGAAAAGGAGAAATATGACGATGAAAAAAACAAATGTAGATAGATATGGAGGTGCTGCGGTGCATTTCAATCGATGGAAAAACAATATACCGAAATTTTTCGGACTATTGATTATAACTTTATTGTTGTATTCTTCAACCGCCTTTGCTCAGGGGTCAATCTACGGACCGGTAGCCAATTCCGATGCCAGTACCCCGGCCAATGGGGAAATTAACTTCTTTGGATTCCTTGATGATACCGATGAGGAAATCCATATTGAAACATGCACCGGCGCCGGATATGATGCCGGTAACTGGTTCGATGATTTTCAGAACTATTTAACCGAAGCGGCCGGTAATCCGTACGATTACTATTTCTATAATATCTCCAACGCGGAGGGTGCAGTTCTATCATCTCTTATTCCGAATAACTCCTATCAACAGGAAGCTATTTTACTGGCTCCGGCCGGCGACTGGCCGGCGGTTCCGGTTGGACTGACCGGTCGCGCTGTTTCCTCGACTTCGGTGGTTGTCAGCTGGACCGGCACATCCGGTTTGACATATCATGTTTATCGTCGATTGGCATCATCAAATGGTTCTTTTTTCCGTGTCGATGATCCGGCCGGATCATTGGCGAATCCGGGTGTCGCAACAACCTATTACGTGGATAATACGGTCGATGGTACCTCTGATTATCATTATATTGTCATCGCCGAGGATGTTTCCGGAAACTACAGCCGTCATTCAGCCATTTTCACGGTCAGCTCCGGTAATGTCCAGGCCCCTATTATCACGGCGATTAATCCTGATTCCGGTGCCGTAGTGGGCGGAACAACGGTGACTATCACCGGGCGTGGCTTTGATATTAACGGCGCTGTAGCGACTATCGGCGGCAATCTGCTCTCTTCAATCGTCGTGAATTCTCCATTTGAAATTACCGGTTTGACTCCCATCGGTGCCGGGACCGGTTCGGTTGATCTGATTGTAACCAATATCGCCTCAACTCTGGCTTCGGCCCCTCTGGTTGGCGGTTATACATATATTCTTAATACCGCTCCTATTTTAAATCCGATCGGTCCCTGGAGCGTGTTGGAAAATGAAAGTCTAAATTTTGTGGTAACTGCCGTCGATCCCGACAGCACTGTTCCATCTCTATATACTTCGGCCCTGCCGGGAGCGGCCACTTTTACGGACAATCTTGACGGAACCGGAACCTTCGACTGGACACCGACTTTTTCTGATTCCGGTACTTATCCGGTGACATTTTATGCCGCCGATGCCGAAGATACTGTTTTTGAGGATGTCATCATCACGGTTACTGATGCGGGTAACCAGTTTCCCGTTCTCGATTCGATCCGCTATCAAACAGTACCCGAGGGCGGCAATTTGAACTTTAATATTACAGCTTCTGATCCCGACGGGACAATTCCATTCCTATCGGCGACCGATGCTCCGCTTAATGCGACCTTTATTGACAGCGGAAATGGTGTCGGTAATTTCGATTTTAGTCCGGACTTTGACCAGGAAGGCTCCTATGATGTCATATTCAAGGCTTTTGACGGTGTCGAAGTCGATTCCGAGGTTGTCCGGATAGATGTGACACATACCAACCAGCCGCCGGTTCTGGCTGCTATTGGCGCTCAGGCAACGACTGAAGAAGTCAATCTAAACTTCACGATTACCGCAACCGATGGTGACGGAGAAACGATTACATTAACGACATCGGCTCTTCCCGGAGCGGCGGCCTTTACCGATAACGGCGATGGGAGCGGTTTGTTTGACTGGACCCCCGGATTTACCGAGGCCGGGTCGTATGATATAATGTTTTATGCCGCTGACGGGATCGATATCGATTCCGAACTGGTGACAGTTACAGTCAATGATGCCGGTAACCAACCACCGGTTCTGGATTCTATCTTTGCCCTGTCCGTAAGTGAGGGTGATTCATTAATACAAAATATAACGGCCTCCGATTTTGACGGCGACGCCGTACAGCTTTTTGCCGATTCACTGCCGCTTAATTCAAGTTTTGTAGACAGCGGTAATGGGGTCGGGACATTTATATTCGCTCCTGACTTTAACCAGTCCGGCGTAATAAATGTACTCTTTTATGCTTCGGACGGTCTTTTGAATGATTCCGAACTGGTGCCCGTAACAGTCACTGAATTCGGCAATCATGCCCCGATACTTACTGTCTCGGCAGATACAACCATGAATGAGGGTGATTTGCTTACCTTGACGGTCAGTGCCTTTGATCCCGATGGCGCCGGTGTTATCCTGAGTGCAACTTCATCGTTGACAGGATATAATTTTATCGACAGCGGCAATGGTGTCGGTGTCTTCAGTTACCAGGCGACGTACTATGATGCCGGAACCGATTCTATCTGGTTTGTTGCGGCGGATTTGCAGTCTCCCCCGGCCGTTTCGCTCGACGCCATGCAGGTTATTGTGGTTGATGTCAACCAGCCGCCGGTCCTTGATTCAATCGGACCGTTTGGTGTTGCAGCCGATGACACTTTAAGGTTTACGGTGACCGCCTCCGATCCAACTGATCCGGTGGCATCAAATCATGTCCTCCTGACAACTATCAGTCAGCCGCTTAATTCCAATTTTGTTGATCATGGTGATAACACAGGAACCTTTACTTTCTATCCCGACACGACTCAGGTTGGTATAGCATCGGTTTCATTTATTGCTACCGATATGGGCTCTTTGCCTCTCTCGGATAATCTTGTCGTCAATATTAATGTTGTCCGGGAAAACAACGAACCGGTCTGGGATTCGCTGGAGTTCGTTAATCCGTTGGAAATAACTGAGGGTGAAACGGTTGCAGTCCGTCTTTCGGCCTCCGATCCGGATGGCGATCTGCTGACATTATATGCTACAAAATTACCGGAAAACGCAATCTTTATTGACAGCGGTAATGGCGCCGGTTCGCTTGGCTTTTCTCCCAATTATGTCCAGTCAGGTTTGGAGCAGGTGACGATAGTGGCTTATGACGGTGTGGATGATACCAAAGTGCAGTTCTTAATTCAGATTTATGAAGCCGGCAACCAGCCGCCGTTTGTTGTCGATGATCCTCCGCATACGATTACGGAAGGTGTTTCATCCGATATCATTGTTACCGCCGGCGATCCTGATGAAACAATACCGGTCTTAACAGCCGATTCTCTGCCGACCAATGCCAGTTTTGTTGATAATGAAGACGGAACCGGAACAATTACATTCTTCCCGGATTATATTCAAAGCGGAACATATTTGGTATATATAATTGCCGATGATGGCGAATATGTTGATACCGGAATTGTAACAATTATTGTCGAGGATGCTGGTAATCAATATCCTGTAATTGTCAGCCCCGGCGCCCAAACAGCGACCGAAAATCAGGTTCTGACTTTCACCGTGACCGCTACTGATCCAGATTTTAATACGCCAATTATGACCGCCAATGGTCTGCCTCCGGGTGCAACATATACTGACAATAATGACTACACCGGGACATTTAACTGGGCCACGAATTACAGCAGTGCTGGAAGTTATCTGGTCTGGTTCATAGCGACCGATTCGCTGGATAACACGCTGGCCGATTCGGCTTTTGCCCAAATTACGATTAATAATCTCAACCAGCTTCCACGATATGATATGACA
>CAZJLX010000129.1:0-6870 GCA_964546545.1 uncultured Ignavibacteriaceae bacterium
AGACCACCGAAAAAGTAACCCTCCTTACGACGGCTGAAAAAGAAGCCGAATAAGGCGATAAAAAGACAGACAATGCCGACCGTTTCGGAGTTGTCTTTAAAAGCGTTTTTACCCCAATAGTATGTTTTGGTTTTTTCTGTCGAAACGCCGGCAAATTCCGGAATCAATAACGAGGCCGCTTCCTCTTCATGCAACGACCATGAAGTAGCCCACTCCCAACCCCGTTTGGCATCGCTGCGCGGGGAATAATTTTTGGTATAGTAATAGCCGGGATAAAATTGTATCGCCGAGAGCAGCAAACCGACGACAACGGCGTATGTTACCAGCACAGCCGGTTTGATGACCACCTTAAAGGATTTTTGCTCGCGCCAGAGTATTATCAATTTAAAAAGTGCAAAGAGTGAGATCGCCCATAGCGAAAAATAGGCCATCTGCGGGTGTGGAGTCAGAATAATCAACCCGATGACCAGACCGAGAAGTGAAAAATTCAAAAACGGTTTTCTGTCAAAACCGCGCTGAACAAACATAATGGTCAGGGGGAAAAGTGCTGTAACGAAAATTTTACCATCATGCCACGGCGCCACCATCGAGATTATATAACCGGCAAACATGTACGATATGGCCGACAGGAGCGAGGCGACTTTTGACAGATGAAATTGACGGGCACACAGGTAGGCAAAAATTCCGGCCAGGTAAATATGGATAACGAGGTTATAACTTAACATCCTGAAAAGTGATCCGAAAAATTTCAGAAATGTCAGCGGATAAAGAATATCTCCGTGGAAAGCATCAACAAACGGCAGGCCGCCGAAAATGTACGGATTCCAGAGCGGTATCGCGCCATGCTCCAGAACATAATTGACGAAAAACGACCGGAAAAATATCCCGGCATTGAGCATATCACCGCTGTACAGAATCGTATTGGAAAAAACAAACTCACGAAAGAGAATAATCAATGCGATTAAAATAACACCGAAGGCAATCGGTGTAAAATATCGATTGTTTTCCGGATGTAAATCCGCGTCTCCATTATCAACGGTCGCTTTGGTTATTTTTTTCTTCCTGGCCATTTTTATATCCTTTTACCATTCATTTTAATCGACAAGGCAATTAAAACCGCTACAACCTCACAGACCAGATTCCAGACCCTCGCCGTGATTGCCACCCCGGCCGTAACCGGTCCCAAAAAGGGTGTCAGGACGGTTATCAGGACCAGTTCGCGCGTGCCGATACCGCCCGGAGAGAAAAAGGCCAGATAGCCGATTACGTAAGCCATAATAAAAGCGCCCATCCCGGCGATAAGCGGCAACTGCGGGTCCGGCATAATGGCATACACAAAAGTATAAAATGCCGCGCCATAACAGCACCAACCAATAAAATAGCCGAGATAAACCTGAAGGGCAACTTTTTTTTCCAGTTTAAAACCAATCACCGGCCGTTTGAAAAATTTCAGAATATAATTACATATTGCCATTGATTTATCCGGAACAAAGACCAGCACCAGCGAGACAGCTATAATCGTTAGCATGCCGATAATTACCCCCAATCCGGGTGCCGTACCAAAAGTGCCGGTTAACATCTGCGGATAAAAACTGATCGTAATCAACATCGCCAGAAAAGCCGGTGGCAGACCGAATATTGTCGCCACCCCCCACGAGGCAAAAGCAGTCTCTTTATTGATTCCGATTTTATCCAGCAGATAGATCATTCCGAACACCGACCAGACCTTGCCGGGGATATAACGACCCAAATTGGCGATATATGATATTTTAAAGCCGTATCGATGCGGGACATCATATCCGAAAGCCTTGATTAAAACGCACCACATTTTGGAAAGAATCAAAAACGTCAGAAGATGAATAGCTATCGAAAGAATAATCAGCCAGGGATTAAAACTCCAGTCATACTGCCTGACCTCGGACCAGTTATTTACCAGTTGGCGCCCGGCAAAATAGACAACGACTAAGGCCAACAGAATTTTTATTGCGGTCGCCAGAACAGATCTGGATTTTTTCCCACTGCTTTTTTTCTGAGTTTCTATTTTGAAACCCCGGAATTATGCGATTTAATAATGCCTTTTACCTCACCCGCCCTCAAAAATTTCACCTTTACCCCCAGCTTATCTCCCAGATCCAGAATTGATTTGATATTATGGTACATATTTTCAAGCGAATAAACCTGATGCATATTTTCGATCAGTTCATCCGGATGTAAAAGCGAACTGTATATCAAATAATCGGCCTTTTTAATATCTTTTTTCATCTGCACCAGCATCGGACGGAAAATGGCCGGTTTGCAGGTCGTCGTCGCCATATATGTCGGACGCGCCAGGGCATAACCGATCTGCCTGATATCTTTCATCTTGCGGGTCAAAACCAGGCCGCTGAGCATCCCCCAGATAAATGACCGACAGACAAAATTGGGCAGTTCCAGAACCGAGAGGCTGCGTTCGCCATCGGTCGCCTCACGGCGATAATCTTCGGCCGACGGATAATATGGCCGGGGCGGCGTTATCGACCAGTCATAAAAATTAGAAAGCTTTTTTTGATTTTCACCGGGCGGGATTCTGAGTCCCGGACAACCGCTGATATCGGTTTCGACCCCGAGACGATCAAGCGTATCAAAGGTTCGGTTATTGTGATATGACCAGCCCATCCGCACCGTTTTGCCCCGCCCGGGCAAAACCTTCTGAAACGCCTCGCAAGCCTTCTCAAGCATCGTCACCTGCCAGTCGATATCTTTGTAATTTTGATACCAGACTTTTCGTCGGTTGTCATAATACCAGAAATGCGGATGCCAGGCGAGTTCATCGCCGGCTTTTTCCAGATCGAGAAGAAAGTCTTTATGCTCGGTCAGAATATAATCATACGCGCCGTGAACCTCTTTGACCTGATGATCGACCCGCAGATTCCAGGTCAGAATCGGCGGTTTGCCATCCGAATCGGTCAATGAAACGAATTTATCTTTCGCCCGCGGGATTCCTTCAAGCATCCCGCGCCAGCCCAATGAATCGGCCGGAATATTTTTGACAAAATAATCACGATCGGGATCGGCGTCGCATCCGATGACGACATAAATAGTTTTTTCCAAAAAACCTCGCTTTTTTGCTCTCCCCTACCAGAGATTATCCAGATCCGATTCGAAGAAGGTGATATGCATCACGTTTGTTATATGCGGCCGCATCGTAATCGGATAGGGCAGTGAAATCGGCATCCCGGCCTTCTTATAAATCGGTTCTTCATCAATTGAACCCAAACCGACCACGCCATAAGCGCCGACCTCTTCGCCGTATTCGACCGCCAGCGAAATCAGGTCGATTTTGGCTTTTTCGGTACCGACTAGATCGCAAACCTTCACCAGGTGCATATCGCGCGTTTGATGTTTGGCCTGGCGGAAGATAATATAACCGCCATCGGTATGGACATAAACATGATATTCCCGATTGGGCTGGCTCAGTTTATAATTTAAAAATTCGGCATCCCGAATACCATAAAGCTCTTTTTGCTCGGATAAAATCGAGTCCCATTTTTCATCCCATTCCGGCTTGAATTCGGAGATTTTTTCCATTTTGGTTTTATCAATCTTTTTCGGTGCGGAATAGATAGTATTGGCCAGTTTCATAATCGGAGCATAAATAGTAGATTTGTTCATATATTTCAGCGCTTTGGAGGCCTGCATAAAGCGACCGTACATTTTCGAACAGTCGCGCCGGACCAGATGACCCCGCCTTTTGTACGGCTCCTCGATCGCCGGAACCACCCCGACCGCCGCATAATGAAGTGGCGGATTATCTTCACAACGTCCGAGCAGCAGGCGCCCGGACTGCTTGCGAATATTGCTGTCCGACATATTTAAAACCAGCGTCACCCCCCAGCCGATTTTCTCGATTCCCTCTTTGCCGCTCGGTTTGCCATATTTGAAATCATGCGCGATTTGGGCGATATACCCGACCAGTTCGTCGTCATGCATCGCGGCGAATCGGAAACATTTCTGCCATCTGACAATATCCCCCTGACCCAGTTCGGGATGTTCGGGGCTCCATTTGGTCAGAAGTTGCAACAGTTCATCCATCTGGCTTTCTTCAAAATCTTTAATGACTACATCACTCATAAAATAACCTCTATGACTTAATATATTCCCAAAATAATCCTTTTGATATCCGGTATATTTATTGTAAGACCGGTATCAACATTCTCTTTAACAAATCATTCGGAAATAAAACGCAATTTCTGCAGATTTTCAAGTTAATAATTTAATTGTCCATTCCACCTCAATATCCCTTATTTATACCCGCATCGATTTATATTATGCCATTAAAACCGATTGACAAAACGGCTTTCTTAGCCCATATTTAATATATCATAGTCGGGCTTCAAGTCCGACGCTAAATATTTACGGTTTTTTACTTGGCGGAGGATAAGATGAAATTATGCAAGCTATTTTCAATTATATTAGCCGTAGTTTATTTATTTCCGTCGATCGACTTTTCCGCAACAATCAATGTCCCCGACGATTCGGCTACTATTCAATCAGGGATTGATGGAGCAGCAAACGGCGATACCGTCCTGGTGGCACCGGGAGTCTATAATGAAAATATAAGCTTTAACGGCAAAGGTATAGTTTTATTATCATTCGGTGGCCGGGATGTTACATGCATTTTAAGCGCCACACCGGACTCAGCCGTTGTTTTACTTAACAATTCCGAAGGTAGTTCCTCTATTTTGGATGATTTCACAATAAACGGAAATTCAAACAGTCCCGGTATCCTTTGCGATGGAGCAAGCCCGATTATTCAAAACTGCGATATAGTCAATTGCTCTGGCAATGGAAATCTGGTTGGCATTTTATGTAAAAATTCCGCGGCCAAGGTGCGATATAATTTGGTTCATAATAATTATGGAACCGGAGATGGTGCCGGTATTGTCGCTTTGGGTTCTCAATCCATGGAGATATCATACAATGAGGTTTATGATAATACCGGACACAATGCACCGGGTATCGCTGTAGTAAATTCTTCCGTATCCGCAAATATCAGCATACACCATAATTTGGTCCGAAATAACAGTGGAAACGCCGTCTGGGCAGGCGGAATACATATTGCCGGAACTAATTGCGAAATAATTAACAACACGGTGGTTGGCAATACGCAGGGGATAACAATTATTAACGGTGCGGGGACGACAATTCTCAATAATATCATAGTCTCAAACCAAGATGAGGGAATAATTCCCGGCTCGGCGTCAGTCAATTACAACGATATCTGGAATAACGGTTCGGCCAATAGTCTCGGAAGTAATGGTATTTCAACTGATCCGCTTTTTCTTGATGAATCACAAGGTGATTTTGCCCTGCAGGCCTTATCCCCCTGTGTCGACGCCGGTGATCCTAATCTGCTATATAATGATCCGGATGGGACCAGAAATGATATGGGCGTTTTGCCGACTATTCAACCCGGGAATCTTCCCGCCGCCATTAATATTAATCTGGGATCCGAATTTATTTTGCGTGTCGTAAATCAGTCTCCGACATTTTACTGGTCCTTTTATGATACGGTAGGAAGCCAAATCGCCTATGAAATCGAGGCTGGGACTGACGAGGACTGGGCGGTGGCCGAGATGTGGGCTTCCGGAGAAGTGTATTCAGGGGATACTTCCGCGCTTTACGCCGGTTCGCCGCTTGAAGACGGCATCACGTATTATTATAGAATAAGGGTCAACGATGGCTCCGTCTGGGGTGATTGGCATAATAGACTATTCAGCATGAATTCGACACCATCATCACCTGTTCCTCTTTTTCCAAGTTCACAGGACACTGTAAATTATCATGGAGTCAGTCTGGTTGTGGAAAATTCAAGCGATCTCGAAGGCGATTTGTTAACGTATGATTTTGAGATTTACGACGATCCTGGGCTGATTACAATTGCGGACTCTCAGCACGACGCTGAAGAGGGAAACGACACAACATGGTCAAAACTATTCCAGTGGTTATCAACCGATAATACGTATTGGTGGCGGGCACGGTCTTATGACGGTTATGAATATTCAGATTGGTCATTAGAGCAATCATTTGTAACGAAGAGCAATATAACGATTAGTGTTCCCGGAATTTACCAAACAATCCAGGCCGGCATAAATGCCTCTTTTTCGGGTGACACCATTTTGGTGTCGCCGGGAACCTATACCGAAAATATAAATTTTATGGGGAAGCGTTTGTTGCTGTCATCTACCAACGGTCGGGGCGTTACGACCATCAAAAGTGCATCATCCGGAACAGCTGTTATAACCGATATTTCTGATATGAATCCCACCGTTTTGGACGGTTTTACGATTGATGGAACGTCCAACAGCCCGGGTATCTATCTCTGGGGAGCCATCCCTACGATACAAAATTGTGATATAATAAATTGCCATAAGGGCATTTTCTGCGACAAATCGGCGGCCAGGATACGCCATAATTCGGTTCATGATAACTATGAAAGCGGTATATTTGTGCTTCGTTCGCAATTTGTAGAGATATCATACAATGAAGTTTATAACAACTCCGCCGAAGCAAACCCCGGTATCGCCGTTGGAAATTATGATGTTTGGGGATCTTCAGACATCAGTATCCACCATAATCTGGTTCGGAATAATATCGGAACATCCGAGTGGGCCGGTGGCATACACGTTAAGGCAAATAATTGTGAAATCAGAAATAATACGATTGTCAATAATACCCAGGGTATAACAGTAATTAATGGTGAAACCACTACCATTCTAAATAATATTGTGGTTTCTAACCAGAATGAGGGTATTATTCCCGATTTGGCTACTGCCGATTACAACGATTTTTGGAATAACGGTTCGGCCAATGATCCGGGAGAAAACGGCA